>CALVQQ010000001.1 GCA_944358255.1 uncultured Bacilli bacterium
CGTGTCTCAGTCCCAGTGTGGCCGATCGACCTCTCAGTCCGGCTACGCATCGTTGCCTTGGTAGGCCATTACCCCACCAACAAGCTAATACGCCGCAGGCTCATCTTCAAGTGAAGCTTTAAGGGCTCCTTTAATATTTCTATCACATTCGGTATTAGCAATCATTTCTAACTGTTATCCCAATCTTGAAGGCAGATAACCCACGTGTTACTCACCCGTGCGCCACTAGATGCAGAATCCAAATCCATTTTCAATTAATCATCGAGCAAGCTCTCAAATCTCTTTCCAACTTCAATGGGGCATCTCGTTCGACTTGCATGTCTTAGGCATGCCGCCAGCGTTAATCCTGAGCCAGGATCAAACTCTCAATAAAAAAATCAAGTTTATTTTTAAATTGATTTTGTTTTCACCTAACTATGAAACTCATTCATTTTACTTAGTTTTCAAAGATCATTCTGTCTGATTTTCTTGCTGTGCTCATATAATATAACAAATTACATTTTTAAAGTCAACAACTTTTTTAATTTTTTTAAAAAAAATTGTCAAATTTTCGTTTTTTATGTAATTTATGGGCAAAAAAAGACTTTTTTGCAAGACTTTTTTTCTTTTATACACTATTATATGTTTAAAATTATTTTTTAATTACTCATTTTTAACTATATTTTTATATATGTTAAAATAGTAATCTATTGTTTCTATGTTGAATGGACTTGTGTTGCTTTTTTTCATTTCGATTAAAGATGTTAATTCATTTTTTATTATGAAGTTTATTTCTTTTGGATACTTCATCAATCTTTTATGATAGTTGTATTCGTTTCTATCTAATATTTTAAATGCTCCATCTGGAAATACTCTTAAATCTAAATCGTAATCGATGTATTTTATTACTTTACCATCTACTACAAATGGGCTTGCTATGTTGCAATAATAAAATATTCCACTTTTCTTTAATTGTGCAATTATATTAAACCATCTTTTTGTGTAAAAAAACATAATGGCTGGCTCTCTTGTGTGCCAAGTTCTTCCATCTTTTTTTGTTACTAATACATTATTATTTCCTAAAACTATAAAATCTTTATTTATTTCTAATACTTTAGCATTTTCCCAAGTTTTATATATCATACCATTATGTTTATAACAATGTATTACAACATCTTCTTTTTCTTTTATATTCATAATAGCCTCTTTCAATTTATATTATACAATATTTGCTGGCTAATTAATAGTTTTTTTATTTTGTGTTTACAATTAAAAAACGGTTATTTAACCGTTTGTATTGCTTTTTGTAATTGTGTATCTACCTCGTATGAGTATGTATCATAGTCTTCTAAGTCTATTTCTATGTCTGGTACTAAGCCAACATTATTAATTTTCATTCCATTTGGAGTTAACCAATATGCAGTTGTGTATTTTAACATTTCTCCATTAACAAGTTTTTCTGTTTCTTGAACAGTTCCTTTACCATAACTTATTTTTCCGATTAGTTTTGCTCCATAACTTTCTTTTAACGCTGCTGCTAATATTTCTGAAGCTGAAGCACTATTGGAATTGATTAAAATTGCAACTTCATAATTTCTTTTTTCTTCTGTTTCGTCTTTATATACTCTGTATATTTCTCCTTGTTTTTCTAACTGATATATTGTTTTTCCTTTTTCTATAAATAGTTCGGCTATTTTAGTTGCTGCGTCTAAATATCCTCCTGTGTTGTCTCTAACGTCTATTATTAGACTTTTGATTTTTTCGTTTTCTAGATTTTCTAGTGCATCTTTAAATTGTGAGTATGTAGTGTTTGAAAATGTTTCTATATAGATGTAGCCTACACCATCAAAATTTTCTGATTGAACAGATGGTATAATTACATTTTTTACTACGACTGTTGTTGTTTTTTCTTCATCATCTCTTATATATCCAATTTTTACGTTTTCACTTTGTGACCCTTTAATTAAATTGGACACTTCTTCAGCACTTTTTGTTGCTGTGTTTTCTCCATTAACGCTGCTGATTAAGTCTCCTGGTTTTAATCCTGCTTCGTCTGCTGGTGAGTTTTTAAATACATCTATTACTAAAATATATCCTGTCGTATATTCTTTAGATATTTCTACGCCTATACCTTGATACTCTCCATTTAATTGTTCTTCTAATGTATCTGTTGTAGTTTTATCTAAATAGCTTGTGTATGGATCTCCTAAATGTTCATACATTGCTTTTATTGCTTCATCTATTAGATCTGAACCATCTACTTTTTCTACATAACTATCTAATATATTGTTATATGCTTCTATAAATTTATCTATTTCTTCTTTATTATCATTATTATAATCACTATTTATTTTATTGTAATTTTTATATACTATTAAACTTGAACTAACACCTACGACAAGTGCTGTCATTATTACTATTACTATGACTTCTAATAGTGAAAAACTTGCATTTCTTTTATTTGTCTTTTTGGATTTTACTACTTTAGTTTTTTTCTCCATTTTGCTCTCCTCACTTATTCTTTAGTTATAATATATCATATTTAATCTTTATTTAAAAGATGTTATTCTACTTTTTCACAATTTTGTTTTGCAAAATAAAAAGCATATTTCTATGCTTTATACTAATTCTAATCTTACAATTAATGCGTCGTCTCCACGTCTTTCTTTTAGTTTTATGATTCTAGTGTATCCACCATTTCTATCTTTGTAACGAACGCTTAAAGTGTCAAATAATTTCTTTGTAGCTTCAGTATCATTTTCTAAAAATGCTAATGCTTTTCTTCTAGAAATTAAATCTCCTTTTTTTGCATATGTAATCATTTTATCAACAAACTTTTTTGCTTCTTTTGCTCTTTCTTCAGTTGTTTCTACTTTTTCATGCAATATGCAGTCTTTTGTTAAACCAGAAAGTATGCTTCTTCTAATTTTTGTTTCTCTGTTTAATTTTCTATATAATGCCATAATACCTCCTACTCTTCATCACGGAATTTTAATCCCATATCTTTTATTTTATCAATTACTTCTTTTAATGATTTTTTGCCAAGATTTCTAATTTTCATCATTTCAGTTTCTGACATTGATGTTAAATCAGATAGATTGTGTATTGCTGCTCTTTTTAGGCAATTGTAAGCTCTTACTGATAAGTCTAGTTCTTCTATTGGTGTTTCTAATGTTTTTGTGATTGGATCATCTTCTTTATCAGCTAATAATCCTGTCATATCTGCAATTTTATTTATTTTTGTTATTACTTCAAAGTGTTCAATTAGTATTCTACTAGCTAATGCAATAGCTTCTTCTGGTTTAATTGATCCGTTTGTCCATACGTTAAGTACTAATTTGTCATAGTCCTCACTTTGTCCAACACGTGCAGGTTCTACTTCATAACTTACTCTTTCAATTGGACTGTATAATGAATCTATTGATATTACTCCTATTTCGTCTTTCTTTAATAACTTTTTATTTGTTTTAGCGTCAACATATCCTCTGCCATTAGATACTGTTAGTTCCATATCAATGCTTCCACCTTTAGATATTGTTGCAATTACTAAGTCTTCATTTACTATTTCAACATCTGCATCTTTTTCTATATCTTTTGCAGTGACTACACCTTCTTTATCTTTCTTTAAGTGTAATACTTTGTCACTTTCAGAGTAATTTTTTACTACTAGATTTTTTAAGTTTAGAATTATTTCTGTTACGTCTTCTACAATACCATCTATTTTTTGGAATTCATGCATTACGCCTTCGATTTTGATACTTGTAACAGCGCTTCCTGGTAAGTTTGATAACATTACTCTTCTTAATGCATTTCCAATTGTTGTTCCAAAACCTTTTTCTAATGGTTCTAATTCAAATTTTCCATAAAAATTGTTTTCAACATATTCTACTACTTTGTATTCTGGTTTTTCAAATCTTAACATTTTTCTTTCCCCTTCCTAATTACATACGTCTTCTCTTAGGTGGTCTGCATCCATTATGTGGTATTGGTGTTACATCTGTAATCCCAGTTATCTCAAGTCCTGCAGTTTGAAGTGATCTAATTGCAGTTTCTCTACCTGCACCAATTCCTTTTACAAAAACTTCTACCTTTTTCATTCCATTGTCTACTGCAACTCTACCTGCAGCTTCAGCGCTTTGTCCAGCAGCAAATGGTGTTTTCTTTTTGCTGCCTTTGTATCCAAGGTTTCCGGCAGATGACCAACTTACTACATTTCCGTTTTCATCTGTTATTGTAACTATTGTGTTATTGAATGTTGCGTGTATGTGTGCTTGGCCAATTGTTACATCTTTCTTGACTTTTCTTTTTCTTCTATTGTATGCCATTATTTATTCCCTCCTATTTCTTCTTATTAGCTATTGTTTTAGGTTTACCTTTACGTGTTCTTGCATTTCTACTTGTTCTTTGTCCTCTAACAGGTAATCCTTTTTTGTGTCTTGTACCTTGATATGAGTTGATTTCCATTTTTGTTTTAATGTTCATCTCAACTTCTCTTTTTAAGTCACCTGTTAATACATATTTGTCTGCTTCTGCTCTTAGTTTATTAACGTCTTCTACAGTAAGATCTTTTGCTCTTATGTCTTCGCTTATTCCTGCATCTTTACATATTTTCTTTGCACGGCTTGGACCTATACCATAAATATATGTAAGTGCTACAACGATTCTTTTGTCGTTTGGTAAATCTATATTTTTAATACGTGCCATAAATCCTCCTAACCTTGTCTTTGTTTGTGTTTTGGATTTTCACAAATAACCCTAACAACACCTTTTCTTTTAATTATTTTGCATTTGTCGCATATTTTTTTTACTGATGGTCTTACTTTCATTTCTACCCTCCATTATTTTCTATAAATTATTCGCCCACGTGTTAAATCACATGTTGGAATCTCGAGCAATACTGTATCGCCTGGAAAGATACGGATAAGGTTTTGACGCATTTTTCCAGAAACGCGGGCTTCTACAATATGACCGTTCTCGAGTTTCACTTTGAAGTCTCCACCTGGGATAACTTCTAATACTTTACCTTCAAGTTCAATATAACCTTCTTTTGCCATTCTATCACTCTCCTGTTAGTATTTTGTAACCTTCTTTGGTTACTGCTATGGTATGTTCAAAGTGTGCTGCTACACTTCCGTCTTGTGTAGTTATTGTCCATCCGTCTTCTAACATCCATATATATCTTTTCTTTAAACTAAACATTGGTTCAATGGCAAGTGTCATTCCTTCTTTTAATATTAACTCTGATTCGTCGTTATCATAATTAAATATGTATGGGTCTTCGTGTACTACTGTGCCAATTCCGTGTCCAGTTAATTCTCTTATGACTCCATATCCTTTTTCTTTTGCAACACTTTCTATTGCTTTGGATACTTCGTTTAATTTTATTCCCTCTTTAATTACACTTAATCCTTTATAAAGTGCTCTTTCTGTGTCTTCCACTAATGCCTTAATTTCATTAGTAGTTTTACCTACAATGTATGTTCTTGCAGAGTCAGCGTGATATCCTTTATAACATGCTCCAACATCAACTTTTACTATATCCCCATTTTTAATCTTTCTTTTTCCTGGAATTCCGTGCACTACTTCATCGTTTATTGATATGCATACGCTTTTTGGATATCCATCATAGTTTAAAAATGACGGTGTGCATTTATTATCTCTTATGTATTTGTCAGCTATTTCATTTAGCTTTTCGGTTGTTATTCCAGGTTTTATTGATGTTTTCATTAGTTCTAAAACGTTATATACTACTGTCCCTGCAATATTTATTTTTTCTATTTCTTCTTTTGTTTTTATACTAACCATTTTTCTATCTCTTTCATAGTAGAATCTGCATCTTGTGTTGAATCGATTTCAATTAAATTGTTTTTGCTTTTAAAGTATTCTATTATTGGTTTTGTTTCATTCATATATGTGTCATACCTGATGTTGTACGCTTCTTCGGTGTCATCAACTCTACTTTCTAGTTCTACTTTGCAATCGTCACAAATCCATTCAACTTTTGGCATATTGTAACCTGTTAATTTGTTATATCCTTTTTTACACTTTGGACAAGTTAATCTTCCAAGCACTCTTTTTAAACCAGTTTCCTTATCTATTTTTAAATATATAACTTTGCCTATATTTAAACCTAGTTTTTCGAGAATCTCTTCGTAATCTTTTACTTGTTTAAGTGTTCTAGGATATCCATCCATTATAAATGGTGTATTTTTGCTAAGTGTTTTTAATTTGTTTAGTAACATTTTGTTGATTAATTCGTCGTTTACTAATTTGCCGCTTGACATTATTTCTGATAATTCTTTTCCAAGTTCAGAACCACTTTTTACTTCTTCTCTTAATAAGTCTCCTGTGGATATGTGAACATACCCATATTTTTCTTTAATTAAATCTGAAAAAGTTCCTTTACCTGCTGCAGGTGGCGCTATAAATAATATATTATTCATTTTTACCTCCTATATGCTCGACTTGCAACTGAGCTTTCTATTTGTTTATATGTTTCTAATAATACTCCTACCACGATTAAAATACTAGTTCCCCCAAGTGTTACTATGCTTGGCATATCTGATATCCAACTAAATATTATTGGTAATGCTGCAATTATTGCTAGGAATATTGCACCCATAAATGTGATTCTTGATAATACTTTACTTATATAATCACTTGTTTCTTTTCCTGGCCTTATTCCTGGAATGTATCCACCGTTTTTATTTAGGTTCTTTGATAAGTCCTCTGGGTTTACTGCAGCTAAGTATGTATAAAAGTATACAAATATAAATATTAGTATTATGTATATTATGAATCCAATCGGTGTAGTTGTTGTTAAATATTTTGTTACAAATAGTTGAAAGTTTTCACTTTTTATGAAATATGTTAGTGTTGTTGGTATTGCAAGTACTGCTGAAGCAAATATTACTGGTATTACTCCTGCTGAATTTAATCTTAATGGTAGATATGTTTGTCTTCCACCATATGCAGATACTGTTCTATTAGAATATTGTATAGGTACTCTTCTTTGAGCTTCTTGTACGTATATTACTCCTACTATTATCGCAATATATAGTATTATGTAAATTGCATAAGATAAAAGTCCTATATAAATGTTTGTGTTATTTCCAATTAATGATCTATATGCTTCTATTAACATTGATGGTAGTGTTGTTACGATACCTGACATTATTATTAATGATATACCATTTCCTATTCCTTTGTTTGTTATTTGGTCTCCTAACCATAATAGGAATGCTGTTCCTGCTGTTAATATAATGGCTATTTTAACATATTCTACTGGCTCTAGTCCTGCTGAACCCATAAACATTGCTGTGTATATATAACTTTCTACAAAGGCAAATCCTATACCTATGTATCTAGTTATTTTGTTTATTTTTCTTCTTCCTTCTTCTCCCATTTCTCTAAGTTCTTTGAAGTATGGGATCCCCATTATATCCATTTGGAATAATTGAATTATGATTGATGCTGTGATATATGGTGTGATACCTAAAGCAAATATTGAAAATTGTTTTAGTCCTCCACCACTCATTGCATTTAATAGTTCTAGAAATCCTAAGTCTCCTGTAATTTCTTTCATTCCTGGTACAGTTATTGTGTTACCTAAACAAAATATTACTAAAGCACCTAATGTGTATAAGACTCTGTTTCTAAGATCTTTATTGGTTTTTTTAAATATTTGTCTAAATGTTTTAAACACTTAGATCACCTCAGCTTTCCCACCTAACTCTTCTATTTTATTTATTGCTGTATTTGTAAATACGTTTGCTTTTACTGTTAATTTTTTAGTTAGTTCTCCGCTTCCTAATATTTTTAAACCTTTTAATTCTTTTCCAATTAATCCGCTTTCTTTTAGTAATTCTTTTGTAACTACTGTTCCGTCTTCAAATCTATTTAAGTTTCCAACGTTAACAATGTTGTATCTAACTGTAAATCTTTTGTTATTAAATCCTCTTCTTGGTACCCTTTTGTATAGTGGATTTTGTCCACCTTCAAAATATACTGGAATGCTTGCACCAGAACGTGCTTTTTGTCCTTTTTCTCCACGCGTTGAAGTTTTTCCCATTCCGCTTCCTGGACCTCTTCCAACTATTTTTCTCTTATGAGTTGCTCCAACTTGTGTCTTTAGTTCATTTAACTTCATAACTATATTTCCTCCACTTTTTTACCACGAAGATTTGCAATGTGTGCTCTACTTTTTTGTTTTTTTAGTGCATCCATTGTTGCTCTTGCAGTGTTTATTTGTGTGTTGCTTCCAAGGGATTTTGAAACTATGTCTTTTACTCCAGCTAGTTCTAGCACGTTACGTACTGGTCCTCCAGCAACTATTCCACGTCCTTCTCTTGCTGGACGAATTAGTACTTTTGCAGCTCCACATACACCTGTTACTTCGTGTGAAAGTGTACGGTTATCTACTAAGTCAACTTTAATTACATTTTTTTCTGCTGATTTTATTGCTTTGCTTATTGCTGCTTGTACTTCGTTTGCTTTCCCTGTTCCAAGTCCAACTCTTCCTTTTCTGTCTCCAACTGCAACTGTTGCTGAAAATCTCATTGAACGTCCGCCTTTTGTTGTTTTTGATACACGGCTTATTGAGATTACTTTTTCTTCGTATGGACTTTTCTTTTCATAATTTTTGTTGAATTCTTTTCTTGGTTTTCTTTCTTTATCGTTTTTTTCCATGCTTACCTCCCTTAGAATTTTAATCCTGCTTCTCTAGCAGATTCTGCTAGGGCTTTTATACGTCCATGATATAAGTATCCACTTCTATCAAAAACTACTTCAGTTATTTTTGCATCTTTTGCTTTTTTTGCTATGCTTTCTCCAACTTTTTTAGCAGTTTCAATATTGTTTTTGTCTAACTTTAATTCTAGTGAAGAAGTGCTTACTAAAGTTTTACCTGTTTCATCATCTATTATTTGCGCATACATGTTTGTATTGCTTCTAAATACATTTAGTCTTGGTAATTCTTTAGTACCGCTCAAGTTTTTTCTAATACGATTATGCCTTTTTATACGCATACTGTTTCTTGATTCTTTTTTTATCATAATTTACCTCCTAAGCAGCTTTCTTTCCTTCCTTACGTCTAATATATTCATCTTTATAACGTATTCCTTTTCCTTTATATGGTTCTGGTCCTCTTACTTTTCTAACTAATGCAGCAAATTCTGATACTCTTTGTTTGTCATATCCACTTATTGTTAATTCTGTTACTGATGGGCATTCTATTTTTAGTCCTTCAGGTACGTCCATTTTAACTGGATGTGAATAACCTGCACTTATTGTTAGTACGTTTCCTTGTGCTTGGAATTTGTATCCAACTCCGACGATTTCTAGTTCTTTTTTGAATCCTTCACTTACTCCTTTTATCATGTTGTTTATAAGTGCATTTGTTGTACCATGTAATTGCTTTACTTGTTTTGTTTCGTTTAAACGTTTTGTAGTAACTTTATTATCGTTTATTTCTACTTTTATGCTTGGGTTAACGTTTAAGTTTAATGTTCCTAATTTTCCAGCAACGTTTACGTTGTTGTTATCAACTGTAACTGTTACTCCTTCAGGTATTGTTAATTCTCTATTTCCTATTCTACTCATAAATAGCACCCCTTACCAAATGTATGCAAGAACTTCTCCACCTAAGTTTTGTTTTCTTGCTTCCTTATCTGTCATTAATCCTTTTGAAGTAGAAACTATAGCTATTCCAAGTCCGTTTAATACTTTTGGCATTTCATCAGATTTTACATATACTCTTAAACTTGGTTTGCTGATTCTTTTAAGTCCAGAGATTACCCTTTCTTTTTTTGAACCATATTTTAAAGTTAGTACTAGTATTTCACTACTTCCATTTTTAATACTTTCGTATTTTTCAATATATCCTTCATTTGTTAAAATTTCAGCAATTCCTTTTGTCATTTTTGATGCTGGAACTTCAACAGTTGCGTATTTCATACTATTTGCATTACGTATTCTCGTAAGCATATCAGCTATTGTATCATTTACCATTACTATAGTCCTCCCTTCTTACCAACTTGACTTTTTAACGCCTGGTATTTGTCCTTTATATGCTAATTCTCTAAAACATATACGGCATAGTCCAAATTTTCTTAATACTCCGTGTGGTCTTCCACATCTTTCGCATCTTGTGTATTCACGTACTTTGAACTTTGATCCTCTTTTTTGACTTACTATTTTACTTGTCTTTGCCATGCTACCTCCTTATTTTCTAAAAGGTAACCCAAAACCACTTAGTAGTTCTAGTGCCTCTTCATTAGTTTTTGCTGTTGTTACAATTACTACGTCTAATCCTCTAACTTTAATTACTTTATCGTAATCAACTTCTGGAAATACTAATTGTTCTTTAATTCCTAATGTGTAGTTTCCACGTCCATCAAAACTTCCTTTTGATATTCCACGAAAATCACGTACACGTGGTAAAGCAATTTTAATTAATTTTTCTAAGAAGATATACATTTTTTCTCCTCTTAAAGTTACTTTACAACCAATTTTATTTCCTTCACGCAATTTGAAACCTGCAATTGATTTTTTTGCTGTTGTTACAACTGGTTTTTGTCCGGCAATAACTTCTAGTTCTTTAACTGCAGCATCTATGTACTTCGCGTCTGATGCTCCATCTCCTACACCCATATTAAGTACTATTTTTTCTATTTTTGGTACTTGCATTTTTGAAGTGTATTTGAATTTTTCTATTAAATTAGGAACTATTTCTTTAACATATAATTCTTTTAATGTTTCCATATGTTCACCTACTTTTTACTTTCTTTTTTTGTTGTTTTCTTTGTCGTTGTTTTTTTGCTTGTTGTCTTTTTTTCTTCTTTTATTTCTTTTGATACTTTTACATTTGATATATGAATAGGAGCTTCTACTTCTAGTATTCCTCCTGTTTCGTTTTGTCCGTTAGGCTTAACATGTTTCTTTACTAAATTTACTCCTTCAATTACTACTCTATTTTCATCGCGAAGTATTTCTAGCACTTTCCCTTCTTTACCTTTGTTCGATCCAGTTATTACTTTAACTTTGTCTCCAACTTTAATTTTCATGTATATCCTCCTATAATACTTCTGGCGCTAATGAAACTATTTTCATGAAATCTTTATCACGTAGTTCACGAGCGACTGGTCCTAGAACACGTGTTCCTACAGGACTGTTATCATCTTTTATTAAAACGCATGCGTTATCATCAAACTTGATATGACTTCCATCTGGTCTTTTAACTCCTTGTACAGTTCTGACGATTACTGCTTTAACTACTTTTCCTTTTTTGATGTTTGAATTTGGAATTGCTTTTTTTACTGTTCCAACTACTACATCACCTATATTTCCGCTTCTTACAAAACTTCCGCCTAATACTCTTATTACTAGTATTTCACGAGCACCTGAGTTATCGGCAACTTTTAAACGGCTTTCTGGTTGTACCATATTATTGTCTCCCTCCTATAGTATGATAGCTTCTTCTACTATGCTATCTAACACGTATCTTTTTGTTTTTGATAATGGACGCGCTGCTACAATTTTAACAGTGTCTCCAGTTTTTGCTTTGTTTTCTTCATCGTGTGCTTTATATTTCTTTGTGTATTTTATTCTTTTTTTGTATAGTGGATGTTTTCTATATGTTTCTACAGCAACAACAATTGTTTTGTCCATTTTGTCGCTTACTACTTTTCCCACTAATTCTTGTTTAGCTTTTTCCATATTACTCCACCATCTCTTTCTCGTTTTCTCTTTCTCTTAAGATTGTTTTACATCTTGCTACTGTATGTCTTAATTCTTTAATCTTATGAGGTTTTTCTAAAGATCCTGTTGCACGACTTAAACGTAAGTTGAATAATTCTTCTTTAGTTTCTTTTATTAATTTATTTATGTCTTCAGTGGTCATTTTTCTTATTTCACTATTCTTCACTTTCTTCACCACTTTCTTCTTTTTTTATGAATTTTGTCTTGATAGGTAGCTTGTGTCCAGCTAAACGAAATGCTTCTCTTGCAACGTCTTCAGGTACATCAGCCATTTCAAACATGATTTTTCCTTCTTTAACTACTGCTACCCATTCTTCAACATTACCTTTTCCGCTTCCCATACGAACTTCCAAAGGTTTCTTTGTTCTAGCTAAGTGAGGGAATATGTTAATCCATACTTTTCCTCTTTTTGATTTTTTCATTTCCCTAGTCATTGCTATACGTGCTGCTTCGATTTGTCTTGCTGTTATGTATGATCCTTCTTTTGCAACTAATCCGTATTCTCCATAAGATAATTTGTTCTTTCCTTTACTTTTTCCTTCGTAACTAAGGCGATGAGGTTTTCTATATTTAGTTCTCTTTGGTATTAACATTCTTTTTACCTCCTTCTTTAGCAGGTAGTATTTCTCCTTTATATATCCAAACTTTTACACCGATTTTTCCATATACTGTATCAGCTTCTTTGTGTGAATAATCAACATCACTTCTTAATGTGTGTAGTGGTACTGTTCCTTCTGTGTATCCTTCACTTCTTGCTATTTCAGCACCATTTAAACGTCCAGATACTAAAGTTTTAATTCCTTTAGCTCCTGCTTTCATAGTGTTTCTTATGGCTCTTTTTTGAGCTACTCTATATGAAACTCTATTTTGTATTTGTGTTGCAATGTTTTCTGCAACTAATGCAGCATTTAAGTCTGGTTGTTTGATTTCAACTATTGAAATGTATATTTCTTCACCAGTTAGTTTTGATAATGCTTTTTTGTGCTTTTCTATTTCTTCTCCGCCACGTCCGATGACTACGCCTGGTTTTGAAGTGTTAATAATAACGTTAGTTCTTTTTTTGTTTCTTTCAATTACTATGTTAGCAACTGCACAATTCTTAAGAACTTTTTCTAGGTATTCACGAATTTTTATGTCTGTTAATAAGTTTTTCTTGAAGTCTTTGTTTGGTGCATACCATTTACTTTCCCAATCTTTATTAATTCCTATTCTTAATCCTATTGGATGTACTTTTTGTCCCACAGCGTTAGTCCTCCTTTATTGTATTTAAGTCACTTACTTTTACATAGATGTGACTGCTTCTTTTGTCTCTTCTGTCTACGTTTCCACGAGATGCTATTTTTGATCTTTTTAATGTTGGCCCTTCGTTTATGTATGTTTCTTTAATATATAAGTTTTTTTCTTCTAAACCTAAATTATTAATAGCGTTTGCAATAGCACTTTCTAAAACTTTGCTTATTAGTCGTGATGCTTTTGTGTTTGTTGTAGCTAATATTGCTCTTGCTTCTGCTACGCTTTTTCCTCTAACTAAATCTAGAGTCATTCTTGCTTTTCTAGGTGCGATTAATGCACCTTTATGTATTGCATATGCTTCCATATATTACCCTCCTATTTGTTTTCGCCAGCGTGTCCACCAAACTTACGTGTTAAAGCGAATTCTCCTAGTTTGTGACCTACCATGTCTTCTGTTACATAAACTGGTATAAAATCTTTCCCGTTGTGTACAGCAAATGTGTGCCCTACAAAATCTGGATAAATTGTTGAACGACGTGACCAAGTTTTTATAACTTCTTTTTTACCAGTTTCATTTAATGTACGTACTCTTTTTAGTAATCTATCAAATACATATGGTCCTTTTTTTAAACTTCTTGACATACTCACAAATCCTTTCTATTTATTCTTTCTACGAGATATGATTAATTTCTCGCTTTGTTTTTTGCTTTTTCTTGTTTTTAATCCTAATGCTGGTTTACCCCAAGGTGTCATAGGTCCTTTACGTCCGATTGGCGCACGTCCTTCACCACCACCGTGTGGGTGATCGTTAGGGTTCATTACAGATCCACGAACTGTTGGTCTGATTCCCATTTTTCTTTTCCTTCCAGCTTTTCCAAGATGTACAAGTTCATGGTCTAAGTTTCCAACTTCGCCGATTGTTGCTCTACATGTTCCTTGTATTTTTCTTGTTTCTCCGCTTTTTAATCTTATTAATACGTATTTATCTTCTCTTCCAAGTATTTGTGCACTGCTTCCAGCACTTCTTGCTAGGCTTCCACCTTTTCCTGGATGTAATTCAATATTATGAACCACTGTACCTACTGGTATGTTCATTATTGGTAATGAATTCCCAGTTTTTATATCTACGTTTTCTCCGCTTTCGATTTTATCTCCAACTTTAATGTTTAGTGGAGCAATAATATATCTTTTTTCTCCATCAGCGTAAGTAATTAATGCAATGTTTGCACTTCTATTTGGATCGTATTCTATAGCAGTAACGGTTCCAATTATACCGTCTTTATTTCTTTTGAAATCTATTACACGGTATTTTCTTTTTACTCCGCCTCCTCTATGTCTAACTGTTATTTTTCCTTGATTATTTCTTCCAGCTTTTTGATTTTTGCTAGAAAGTAGACTCTTTTCCGGAGTAGTTTTTGTTATTTCTTCGTTTACTAGAGTTGTCATGTGTCTAGTACCATTTGTTATTGGTTTATATTTTCTTATTGGCATTTCTTAACCCTCCTAATTAAAACTCTATTTTAGAGCCTTCCATTAGTTTTACCATGGCTTTTTTGTATTGTTTAGTTGTTCCTGTGTAACGTCCTACTCTTCTTTTTTTGCCTTTGGTATTTAATGTTGTAATTTTTTCTACTTTTACGTTAAATTTTTTCTCAATTGCTTGTTTTATTTGTGTTTTATTTGCTTTTTTATCAACTTTAAAAACTATTACGTTATCTTGTGCTAGTTTTTGTGTCTTTTCAGTTATAACTGGTGCCTTAATTATATCGTAGTAATCCATTATTTAAGCACCTCCTCTATTTTTTTAACGCTATCAACATCTATAACTAGGCTATTTGCATTAACTACGGCTAGTACGTTTATATTTGCCGGATTAATTGTTAATACATTTTCTAGATTTCTTGTTGCTAATAGTAATTTGTCGTCTTCTATATTAGTTACTATTAATGTTTTAGCATCTGCTTTTAATGTTTTTAAGCATCCTAATATTTCTTTTGTCTTGTTGCTTTCTATTTTTAAATTGTCAACTACAATTAATTCTTTGTTTTGGAATTTGTCTGAAAGAGCTGATTTTATTGCAATCTCTCTTTCTTTTTTGTTCATTTTTTTGTCATAACTTCTAGGTGTTGGCCCAAATACTGTTCCTCCACCTACCCATTGTGGACTTCTAATTGATCCTTGACGAGCACGGCCAGTTCCTTTTTGTCTCCAAGGTTTTCTTCCGCCACCGCTGACTTCGCTTCTGCCTTTTGTTTTAGCAGTTCCTTGTCTTAGTGATGATAATTGATTTTTTAATGCTGTTGATAATACTATTTCGTTTACTTCTGTATTCCATATAGTATCATTTAGTGTTAAATCACTTACTTTTTCACCTTTTAGATTTAATACGTCTATTTTTGCCATTATTATTCACCGTCCTTTTGTGTAGTTTCTTCTTCGTTGTTCTCACTTGTCTCGGCTACTGGTTCATCGATTACTTCTTCAGTAACTACTTCTTCTTTAACTTCGTTTTCAGTAACTTCTTCTATTACATATGTAACTAGTTCTTTTGCTTCGTTTTTTCCGCCTTTGATTGCACTTCTAATTAATACATATCCTTTTTTAGGTCCTGGAACGTTACCTTGTACTAGAATGCAATTATTTTCTAAATCAACACTTATTACTTCTAGATTTTGAATAGTAACTTGTTCATTTCCCATATGTCCTGGTAATTTTTTACCTTTAAGTACTCTCATTGGTCTCATAGGTCCTCTTGAACCTACAGCTCTATGATAATGTGAACCATGTGACATTGGTCCTCTTGAGAAATTATGTCTTTTTATTGTTCCTTGGAAACCTTTACCTTTGCTTGTTCCAGTTACATCTACTAATTCTCCTGCTTCAAAAATATCTCCTGCGATTACTTGCCCTACTTCATAGTTAGAAACATCTATTCCTTTTATTTCTTTTAAGAAGCGCTTAGGCATTGTATTTGCTTTTTTTGCATGTCCAATTTCAGGTTTATTTGATACTTTTTCTTTTTTGTCAAATGTACCTAATTGGATACTGTTATACCCGTCTTTTTCAACTGTTTTAATTTGTGTTATTACGTTTTTTTCAACTTCAATTACAGTTACAGGTATTAATTTTCCGTCAGTTGTGAATACTTGCGTCATTCCAACTTTACGTCCTAAGATTCCTTTCATTTTTAACTCCTCCTAAATATTATAATTTAATTTCGATATCTACTCCGCTTGGCAAGTCTAAGTGAGTTAGTGACTCGATAGTTTCCTTGCTTGGATTTTTAATATCAATTATTCTTTTGTGCGTACGCATTTCAAATTGTTCACGTGAATCTTTGTATTTGTGAACAGCTCTTAAAATTGTGATTTTGTCGATTTCTGTTGGTAGTGGAATTGGCCCACTTACTTCACCACCAGTTCTTTTTACAGTTTCAACAATTTTAGCTCCTGCTTGGTCTAAAATTCTGTGATCAAATGATTTAAGTCTGATACGAACTTTGTTATTTGACATTTGTTTACCCTCCTTCGCCTATTTTTGTTTAATAGACTTGCTCGGCGCAAATTACCTGAATACTAATTAAGTATTTCACAACTTAACCGGGTGTATCAGCAACCTTGCGTGTCTTCGCCAGTCATACATAGTCAATTATATGCTAAACATGCCAAAAAATCAAGCATTTTTTTAATTTCTTTTAGCAATTTAAAAACACTATTTTGCCATTATATTATAGTAAAAAATAGTGTTTTTAAGTTTGAAACTTTAATAATTTTTTAATTATCTTCTAATTCTTGTATTAATTCATATACACATTTGTATTCTTTTTTACTAATTTTTTTAACTTCATGAACTGCATTCGTTACACAGTTTCCTTTGTATTCTTTTATCATTTCTATATCTTGAGGTCCATCCCCTATTACCTCAATTTTGTTGGGATTTTCTAATTTTTCTATGTATTTTATGGATTCGGCTTTATTTGTATTTTTATTTATAATCTCTACTTTTGGTAATTTACCTCTTCTGTTTATTAAGTAAGTATTCACTAAATTAGTTTTTTTAATTTTATTATATGTGCCTATCGCATCATCAATGTTTGTAAAGGTTAACATTATTTTATTTATTTTTCCATCAAACTTTTTGCTTCCGTAATAGTTTATTTTGCGGTTTTTTTCTTTGTTAATAAGTGTTAATATCTTGTTAACAATTTCTTTTTCAATAAAATTCGTGTTAATAACTTCATTTTTGCTGTTTATAATTGTGGCTCCGTGATTAGTTATTAAATAGTTTGGAATTAATCCTTGCATATCTTTTTTTAGTCTTTGCTTTATTGATATATATGATCTGCCAGTAGCTATTACAAAAATGTTCTTTTTCATAAACTTTTTAATATGTTTTAAGTTTTTTTCTTTTTCTATAGTTAATGTATCATCGTAGTCAGATACAAGCATTATTTTATTTTTCATCTTTTATAATTAAGCTTTCCCCAGTCATGTAATCTGGTTTTTTTATTTCGTACATGTCTATAATTGTAGGCACTATATCTTTTAGTGTTCCTTCATTTTTTATTTTGTAATCTGTATTGCAAAGTATAAATGGAACTTTGTTATTTGTATGGCTTGTAACTATGTTCCCATGTTTGTCTATCATTGTTTCTGCATTTCCATGATCTGCTGTTATTATTACATCGTAAAAGTATTCGTTTGCTTTTTCATATATTTTACCTAAACAGAAATCACAAATTTCTACCGCGTCGACTGTTGCTTTAAAGTTTCCGGTATGCCCAACCATATCAGGATTTGCAAAGTTTACCAATATAAAGTCATAATCTTCTTCTAATACTTTTAGTGTGGTTTCTGTAACTTCTCCTAAACTCATTTCTGGTTTTAAATCGTATGTTGCAACGTTAGGTGATGGTATCAAAAATTTGTCACAATTTGGTGATGTAAAATCTTCTCCACCGTCAAAGAAATATGTAACATGTGCATATTTTTCTGTCTCAGCTATTCTGGCTTGTTTGTATTCTAATCCGTCTATGTATTTTCCAAATGTTGTTTCAATTTTTTCTAATTTGTATGCATATGATATTTTCTTATGTATTTCAAATATTGATGCCATTTTTACTTCATTCAGTGGTTTTGTTTTAAACCCTTTGTAATTTGGAGATATAAGCGCGTCTATAAGTTGTGTCATTCTTTCTGGTCTAAAGTTAATGAAAATTACACCGTCTTTATCTGATATTGTTTGATTTCTATTTATTATGCTTGGATTTATAAACTCATCAGTTATATTTCTTTTATAATGTTCATTCATGCATGTTTCATAGTCTCTAAATTCATTGCCTATTCCATATACCATTGCATCGTATGCTTTTTTTGTTCTTTCTAAATTATTGTCTCTATCCATAGAAAAGTATCTTCCTGAAATTGTGCTTATAGTTCCTACATTTAACTTTTTTGCCTTTTCCATAAATTCTTTTAAAAAATTTAATCCGCTTGTGGGCAATGTGTCTCTCCCATCTGTTATAAAGTGAAAACAAACATTTTTTACTTTTTGTAATTTTGCTAATGCAAGTGTTGCATAAAAATGATTAGCACTTGAATGTACTCCACCATTTGATAATAAACCTACTATATGGAGTTTTGAATTGTTTTCTTTTACATGATTCATAACTTCTATAAGAGTTTCGTTGCTAAAGAATTCTTTGCTTTTTATTTTCTCATTTATAATTGTCAATGGTTGTTTTATTGCTTTGCCGCATCCTATTGTCATGTGTCCAACTTCTGAGTTTCCCATCTGATTTTTTGGAAGCCCTACTTCTTCTCCACTTGCCACTAACTCGGCACACGGAAAAGCACTTGTTAATTTATTAAATACTGGTGTATTCGCACTTTTAATTGCATTCCCTTGTTCAGGTGCATTTATTCCAAAACCATCTAAAATTATTAACATTATTTTTTTCATTTGTTTCACCATTTTTATTTTAACATATATTAAAAAAAAGTTCTACTTAGAGAACTAACTAATTTTAAGCATTTCTAACCTTAATTTATCCGCTATCGTTACAATAAACTCTGAATTTGTTGGCTTAGCTTTGTCTATATCAACGCTGTGTCCGAATATTTCCTCCATTAGGCTCCAATCTCCACGATTCCAACTAACTTCTATTGCATGTCTTATTGCTCTTTCTACTCTTGATACTGAAGTTTTATATTTTTGGCCTATTTCTGGATATAATTCTTTTGTAATCCCTCCAATTAAATTGGGATTTGTGTATACCAATGAAATTGCTTCTCTTATGTATTGATATCCTTTTATGTGCGAAGGAATTCCCAATTGATGCAATATTTTTGTTATTGATATTTGTATATTATGGTCATGTAGGTCTATTACTTGTGATTGCATTTTGTTTCCTTCAATTAGTTCTAAAATCTTTTTTTCAAATTCCTTAAAATCGAATGGTTTTAACATGAAATATCTTACACCATATTCACTGACTCTTCTTATTGTATCTGGTTCATTATAAGAAGTTAATACTATAATATTTTTTTGCTTTTTTGATTTCTTTAATTCTTCTAGCACATATAATCCATCTTTTTTGGGCATTATTAAATCTAATATTAGTAAATCATATTTGTCTTCTTCATTGAAGATTTTATCTAATGCTTCTTCTCCATCATATGCTGTTAATGCTACTTCTATTTTAC
The DNA here is from genome assembly GCA_944358255.1 of uncultured Bacilli bacterium. Taxonomy (GTDB): domain Bacteria; phylum Bacillota_I; class Bacilli_A; order RF39; family UBA660; genus CALVVN01. The sequence goes on from CALVQQ010000001.1 coordinate 19,674, forward strand.
TGCTTTCACGAAAGTATTCTTTTATTAATTCTACCATCGCTACATTGTCATCTACTACTAGTAATTTTGTTTTCATTTTTTCCCTCTCTATTCCAAAAATATTATAATATACAAATTATATTTTTTTCCATAAGAGGTTTTATCTAGTTTTGTCTGTTTTTGTCGAAATTAAGTTTTATTTGTCATAAAGGTTAATTTTTATTATTTGTTATCTTAATTGTTTTGACTAATCTGATTAACTATTTTTTTCAATTCTTCTATATTTGCGCTTTTTTTACCAATTAGCACCCCATCTGAAATTTTTAATATTTCATTTATGTTTGTATTATCAACACTTCCGCCATAATATACTTCTATTTGAATTTCATATTTTTTTTCAAAATATTTTTTTATGTTTGTTATTATGTTTTCTATTTCTTCTATCGCGGGTGTTTCGCCGCTTCCTATCGCCCAACTTGGTTCATAAGCTATCTTTAATTTGTTTAATTTGTCGTAATTAATTGATTTAATTAAATAATTTAATTCTTTGTATATGTACTTAATTGGTTTTTTCATGTAGTCTAATTCGCCTACACATAAAATAGTCTCGAAACCAGCGTTTATGCTTTTAAATAATTTGTCTTTAATTTGTTCATAGTTATCTAATTTGTACTTTTTTCTCTCGCTATGGCCAATTAATGTGTAGTTTATATTCATACTTTTTAGAGATTCAAGATTTATTTCGCCGGTATATGATCCATAATTATAACTATAAAAATTTTGAGCGCCGATGTTTTTTATACCTTTGTATAATGCTATGTATGGTATTGATGGGAATGTTACTAGTTCTATATTTTTTATTTTTATCTTCTTTAGTTCATCAATATATTTTATAGTTTCTTCATAACTTAAATAACTTTTGTGATTTAAAACTAATTTTTTCATTTTATTCTCCTAAAACTTCTAACCCCGGTAATTTGTCTCCGGATAGATACTCTAGTGATGCCCCACCGCCCGTTGAAATGTAATAAAAACCATATCCAAATTTTTTAACAGCATTTGCAGTGTCTCCTCCACAAACAACAGTTTTTATGTCATTTTCATACAAGCATTTTAACGTATATTTAGTTCCGTTTTCGTATTTTTCATCCTCATACAGCCCCATTGTTCCATTTGTTAAAACAAGCGTCGCAGTAGAAAGATATTGATTAAATATTTTTATTGTCTCTGGTCCTATATCATATATTGTCTCATCATTATTTATTTGATTGATAGTTTTTTCTCCGTTTTCTGTTATTACGTCAATAGGTAAGATTATTTTGTTTTCATATTTTTTAATTAAATCTGCTACATAATTACTTTTCTCGTCATCGACAAATGTTTTCCCTACGTTGTATCCTTTGACTTTTAAAAACGTCCCACACATTGCACCGCCAATTATTACATGATCTGCAGTGCTAATCAAATTTTTTATTACACCAATTTTATCACTTACTTTGGCTCCGCCTAGTAACAATGTTTTATTTTCTGTTTTTATTTCATTAAGTTTTTCAACTTCTTTTATGACCAAAAAGCCAGCTGCGCTTGGTAAGTATTTTGCAATTCCTACAGTCGATGCATGTGCTCGATGAGCTGATCCAAATGCGTCCATAATAAAGATTTCTCCTAATGTGCTCCAGTATTTTGATAAACTTTCGTCACAAGTGCTTTCTAATTTATCTGGATAATCCATGTATCTTGTGTTTTCTAAAAGTAGAATTTCTCCGTTTTTTAGAAACTTAACTTTTTCTTCTAGTTTTTTACCCGTTAGTTCTTTTGAAAAAAGTATTTTTCGGTTTAATAATTTTTCTAAAACTATTTTTACTGGTTCTAAAGTGTTTTTTTCTAAATCTTCTTTATTTTTAACTTTTCCTAAATGTGATAATAGTATTATTTTGCAATTTTTTTCTATTAAATAATTTATTGTTTTAAAACTTGCTGTAATTCTATTGTCATCTGTAACCATTCCTTCTTTAATAGGTATATTGTAGTCTACTCTCACTATCACTGTTTTGTTTTCTAATTTTAAATCTGTTATTTTTTTCATATTTTCACCACTATTATTATAAATCATTGTTTATTTTTTTTCTATTTTTATTCTTGTTCGTTTAAATCATTTTTTATGTTTTTAATATCTTTGGATTTTAGTCCGGTTATTTCTTTTACCTCATCCACTTTCATTCCTAGCTTTAAAAGTTTTCTTGCAATTCTGACTTTTTCATTCATTTCTCCTAATTCAACTCCTTTTTCCAACCCTCTTTCAAATTCATCTTTCATTAGAAACCTCCTTAAATTAGTTTTTACTTTTTTTCATATTTTATTATTGTTTCTACTATTATTATTATCTAAATTTTTCATAAACTCTTTCAATAATGTACATTCCTTTACATTTTAGGTGTGTTTTCCAATAATATTACTTTTTTATATTTAATTACGGAGATTGTAAATATCGTATATTATATTCTTTTTTCAAAAATAAATAGTTTAAATATTATTTTCTAGTCATTGTAAAATGAATGTAAAGTAAACTTTTAAAGAAAAAACTATTGTTTATTCAATAGTTCGATTTTGTTCAGCAAATTTTAGAAATTGTTCTTATCATCTGTGCGGTATAACCAACTTCATTATCATACCACGCCACAACTTTTGCTAAAATTTTGCCATCTTTTTCTATAACATTTGTAAGCGCTGCATCCACTATTGCTCCAGCTTCATTTCCAATTACATCACTACTTACTATAGGGGCATTTGTTATTTTTATAGTTTCGTTCTGATTTTCTTTAAACATTTTATTTATTTCTTCTTTTGTAACTTTCGTTTTTAATTCTACAGTTAAATCAAGTAGTGAACCGTCTCCCACTGGGACTCTAAAGGCTACCCCATCTAATAAGTTATTAAGTTGAGGTATTACTTTTCCTATTTGGGAAGCCGCACCTGTTGATGTAGGTATTATGTTTAAAGATGCTGCCCTACCACGTCTACTTTCAATTCCTTTTTTATGAGATATATCTAATGTTTCTTGATCATTTGTCATGGCATGTACTGTTGACATGAATCCTTTTTCTATTCCATAATTTTCGTTTAATAAGTATGCTACTGGTGCTAAACAGTTTGTTGTACATGAAGCGCAACTAATTACAGTGTCAGATTCATTTAATATGTCATCATTTACATTATATACTACTGTTTTTGCATCATCTTTAGCCGGTGCGCTTATTATTACTTTTTTTGCACCTGCATTAATATGTGCCTGACATTTTTCTTTAGATGTAAATACTCCCGTGCATTCTAAAACTATGTCAATATCTAATTCTTTCCATGGTATATTTTCAGGCTCTCTTTCATTAAATACTCTTATTTTTTTATTATTTACAATTATGCAGTCATCTTCATAAGTTACATTATCTTTATTGGTATGGTGTATTGAATCATATTTATACAGATATGCTAATTGCAGAGGATCACTTAAATCGTTTATTGCAACAATTTCCATATCACTCCTTTTTGATATTAATCTTAATGCAGTTCTTCCTATTCTCCCAAAACCATTAATAGCTATTCTTTTCATTATTACCTCCTATTCAAAATAACCATTACCTACAAATTCTCTTAATACACTTGTGTTAGGCAATATATCTACTGGTATGTTAAAAAATCCTTTCAGAAAATTTATTAGTCTTAATGCTTCTTCATAACATTCGCTTTCAACTTTTACTGAATATAATAAAGGTATTGCATATGTCTTTAATATTCCTATTTCATATATTAATGCAGTATTGAAAACTATATCTGCTTCATTTTGATATGGAAATACGTAACTTTCTTCAGCTTTTCTTACTATTCTCCAATTTTTTAATGTAGTTTCTGCATTATATCCTCTTTTTGAATTGTCTCTTACCATCCTTCTCAAAAGTCTCATATCTACGGTCGATATGTGATTATGTCGATCTATTCCTAATGGCGTAAAGGGACTAATGTATATTTTTAATTTATTTTCTCTTTCGATACTATTAGTTAGTCTTTCATTTAGTGTATGTAAACCTTCTATTATTATCATATCTCTATCTTTTAATGAAACGCTTTCATTTTTGTATTCTTTTTCTCCCGTAATGAAATTATATGATGGTATTTTTACACTTTCTCCATTTAATAATTTTTTTAAATGATTATTAAATAAGTCTATATCTATTGCTTCAATAATGTCGTATTCATAATTCCCATTACTATCTTTTGGCGTTTCATTTCTATCTAAAAAGTAATCATCTACAGATAGTATAAATGGATTTATTCCTCTAGCTTTTAACTCTAATGCCATTTTTTTTGAAGTAGTTGTCTTTCCTGAACTTGATGGTCCACCAATAAGTATTAATTTTAGTTTGTTCTTATTTTTACTTATGTATTCACCTATTTTTCTTAGGTCTTCGTTTTGTCTCATTTCGTTTAATTGTATAAATTCTTTTATTTTTCCTTTTATAATTATATTGTTTATATCGCTTAAATATCTTATATTAACTAGTTCACACCATTCGCGATACGTATTAAATTCATTAAGTACTGCTGGCACGTTATTATATTTTGGTATTTTATTATCTGTATCGATTGGGTATTGTAATATTATTCCATGAGAATTTATTTTTGTTAAGTCAAATTCTTTTAATATTCCAGTACTTATTGGCATGAAATAGTAAAAGTAGTTATAGTAATCTAGTAATTCATATAAAGTTACAAAATCTGAACTCATTTGCTTGTAATTTTCTACTTTCTCGGTTTCATGTATGCTTTCAAAATATTTTATTGCACTTTTTCTTGATGTGCTAACTTTTTCTATTGGCAAATCTTTTTCTACTAATTCATGCATTTTTTCTTTTATTTCATCAATAGTTTCATCAGTTATGTCTTCCTTATCTAAATATGTGTATATTCCTTTATCTATTGAATGTAATAATGATATAGTTGTGTCACTTCCATATAATTCTTTTATTGCAGTTATATAAAGATATTTTAATCCACTTATATATATTTTTCTTCCAATTCTATCATTTGTACTTATTAGTGTTATTGTAGTATCTTTTGTTAGCTCATATGAAAGTTCCACTACTTCTCCATTTATGAGAGCAGCAATAATATTTTCTGAGTCTTCAACTTGTTTTAGTAGTTCTTTTATAGTTGATTTTTCTTTTACAATAAATTTATCTAACCCATTAATAGTAATTATTATATTTTCTTTCACTTACGCACCTTCTATTCTAATAGTATTTTATCATATATCCGTGTTTTAAAAAAGTCATAATTTGTAATAATTGTTATTTAATATATATGAATATTTTTCATTTTTTTGACCTATTATATTCTTAGGTGATTGATTTGAATATTATTCCTACGGTTATTGAAAAGAGTAGTACTGGTGAAAAAGCATATGATTTGTATTCTAGACTTTTACAAGATAATATTATTTTATTGGATGGTGAAATTACTGATGATAAAGCCAATATTGTAATTGGTGAACTTTTGTATTTGAATAGTCAAAATTGTGATGATATTTATATGTATATTAATAGTCCTGGTGGTAGTGTTACTGCAGGGATGGCTATTTATGATACCATGAATTTTATTGATAATGATGTGTGTACTATTTGTGTCGGTATGTGTGCTTCTATGGCTGCTTTTTTGCTTTCAAGTGGGGCAAAGGGTAAAAGATATGCACTTCAAAATAGTGAGGTTATGATTCACCAACCTATAGGTGGAGCTCAAGGTCAAGCTACTGAAATTCAAATTGCTGCGGAACGTATTTTGAAATTAAAAGATAAAATGAATAGGTTGCTTAGTAATAATACTAGACAAAGTTTATCTAAAATTAAAAGGGATACTGAAAGGGATTATTTTATGGACGCGGATGAAGCTTTGAATTATGGTATTGTTGATGAAATTTTGTCAAAGAAAAATAGTGATTAATCTTTGTTCACTATTTCGCTTATTTTTCTAAATCTGTGATTTATTCCACTTTTTGTTATTGGTTTTCCTGTTTCACTGCTTATTATTTCTGCTAGTTCTTGCATAGAACTTTCTGGATATTTTTCTTTGTATATGCATACGTCTTTTATTCTTTCGTCTAGTAAATCAAAATCAACTTTTTCTTTTAATTTTCTTATGTTTTCTAGTTGTATGTTTGATGTGTTTATTATTTTTTCTATGTTTGCTTGTTCGCAGTTGTTTAATCTATTTGTCATGTTTTTGTGGTCTCTATAAATTCGTATGTCCTCAAAATAGAATAGGGAGTTTGTTGCATTTAGTAATTTTATAAAATCACTTATGCTTTCCGCTTCTTTTATATAGACCATATAATGTTTTTCTCTTTTCAATATTCTACTATTGTAGTTTAATGATTTTAATAGTTCGGCAATATACTGTGCTGTTTTTTTGTCGTGTATTATAAATTCTGCATGGTATCTTGATGTTTTTGGATCATTTATGCTACCACATATCATAAAGGCACCTCTAAGGTATGCTTTTTTTTCTTCGTCTGTATCTATTATATAGTTTTGTGGTTTGTGTAATCTTTTGCCATTTTCATCTATTATGCTTAAATCTTTTAATATAAAATCTTTTTTCTCATTAATTGATATTTCTATTAAATATTTTTTGCCTAATCTATTGATTATTGTTTTTGTCATTGAGGGCGTTATTCCATATATGTCTTTTATTAATGTATATATTCTTCTTGATACACCTATGTTTTCTGTATAAACTTTTATATCTTTTTTTCCTATTTCTGCTTCAATATTAAGAATGGCCGATAGTTCGGCCATGTTTTCTTCTAGTGTGTAATAGTTATTAATTATTTCATTTTTTATATTTGTTGTGTATGACATTCTACCACCTACTTGGGAAATATAAGTAATTTCTAGGATTTTGTGGTTGTATGTTAGTCCATCCTGTGTTAATTTCAAAGTGTAGGTGTGCCCCTGTTGTACATGCGTCATATCCGCCTTGTCTTTTGCCGGTCCATCCTCCACCACTATATCCAATTATTGTGTTTATTGTTACTGTGTCCCCTGTTGAAACTTCTATTGATGATAAGTGTAAGTATCTAGTTGTGTATTCTTTTCCATCTATTAGGTGTTTAACATATACTATATTTCCACCACAACTTGCTTTTCTAACTATTGTTCCTACTGTTCCAGATGCAGCGGCATATACTGGGTTCCAGTCTGCTAATGCTATATCTATTCCTTTATGGTATACATACCCTGCTCCTGTTAATGGGTCTACTCTATAACCGAATTCGCTTGTTACGATACCTGTTTTTACTGGAAGATAAAACCCTGAAGCATATGGTACGCCTAAACATACAGTTATGTCTTCATCCATGTCACAACCAGCATTTCTAAGATATTCTATTTCTTCTTCTAGTCCTTTTACTTGTGCTTCTTTATCTGTATACATGTCTGATAAATCTTCTATTTCCACATTTATTTGCGCAAGTAATTTGTTTTGTTCAGCTATTGCTTTTTCTTCGTTTTTTGTCTCTATTTCTAGTTGTTTTTGTTCTTCTTCTAGTTTGACAATTAATTCGTTCATTTCTACTATTAATTCGTCGTTATGGTTACTTAGTTGCTCCACTATTGCTGTTCTAAATATGAAATCTGTGAAGTCTGTCGCACCAAATACGTATTCTAAATATACGTTTTCTCCATTTGTAATTTGCAAAAATGACAATAGTTCTTTTATTTCTTGTTCTTTTTCTTCTATTGTTTTTTGTGTTTCTTCAATTTCTTTTTTTGCTTCTTGTATTCTTAAACTGTATTTTTCTATATTAGCATATTTTTCTGCTATTTCTTGTTCTTTTTCTTTTGCTCTTGCTTGTGCTTCTGCTCTTTCTTCATCGTAGTTTTCTAGTTCTTTTATCATGTCTTCTACTTCTGTTATGTAATCTCTTAGTGTTTTTGCTTTAACATTTACTGTTGGAATTAGTAAGGTGAGTATTACGGTAATTATAACGAAACTTATTTTTTTTCTCATTATATTTTTAAATACCTCCTTACTGCTCGATAACTTCCTAATGCTCCTACAACTACACCTATTGTGATTACAAATATGATTATGTTAAATATGATTAAGTCTGGATTTACTAATTTGATTATTGGTGTGAATAATTGACCATTAAATCTTTCATATAAGTACATGTATCCATAGCAGCAAGCGACTATTGGTATTATGCTTCCTAATGCTCCTAGTAGTAATCCTTCAAAGAAGAATGGGATTTTTATGAATGAGTTTGATGCACCAACTAGTCTCATTATTTCTATTTGTCTTTTTCTTGTTTGTATTGTTATTTTTATTGTGTTGCTTATTAAGAATGCTGTTACTAATACTAGTCCAATAACTACTATATATGTTATGTTTTTTACTACATCAAATACGTTAACTAGGTCTTCTACCATTCCTTCACCGTATTTTACTATGGAAACACCCTCGATATTTTCTATCTCTTCTGCAGTTTTTCCGATTGTTTCAATGTTTTCAACTTTTACTAAGTATGTGTCTTGTAATGGGTTTGTTTCTTCTGTGTATTGGTTAAGTATATTTTCTAAATCTGCGTTTTCTTCTTTCATTTCGTCTATTAATTGTTGTTTTGATTCAAACTCTATTGTAGCTATGTTATCTAAATTTGCTATTTTTGTCTTAATCTCATCTATTTGCTCTTGTGTCACTTCTTTATCTAAGAAAGCTACTATTGTTACATCTTTTTCTATATCACTTGTAAAACTGTTGACGTTATATGATAGGATAACTGATACTGCTACTAGTATTAGTGTTATTGCAATACATGATATGCTTGCAATGCTTAATGAGGCATTTCTAAATACGCTTTTAAATGCTTCTTCTATTGAATGAAAAAATATTCTAATCTTTTTCACTGAAGTATCCCCCCTTTTCTTTGTCATTTACAAGTATTCCTTTTTCTATTGTTATTACTCTTTTTCTATACTTGTTTACTATTTCTTTGTCGTGTGTTGCCATTATTACCGTTGTTCCTTCTTCATTGATTTTATTTATTATTTCCATTATTTCTAATGATGTTTTTGGATCCAAGTTTCCTGTTGGTTCATCACATATTAATATTTTTGGTTCGTTCACTATTGCTCTTGCTATTGAAACACGTTGTTGCTCACCACCAGATAGTTGATCTGGATAACTTTTGAATTTTTCTTTTAGACCTACTTTTTCTAATGCTTTCATTACTTTTCGTCTTACTTCGTCCGATCTTAATCCATATATTTCTAACGCGAATGCAACGTTTTCATATACTGTTAAATTAGGCAATAATTTGTAATCTTGGAATACTATTCCTAATTTTCTTCTTAATTTGTATACTTTTCTATTTTTTAATTTTGCTACGTTTATTCCTCCTACAAAAACTCCGCCTTTGCTTGGTTTTTCTTGTCTATATAATAATTTTATAAGCGAACTTTTACCTGATGCTGTTTTACCTATTACAAATACAAATTCTCCTTTGGCAATTTCAAGACTTACATCGCACAATGCTGTTACGCCGTTTGAATATTGTTTATATACGTTCTTTAACTCTATTAAATTCATTTAAACCTCCACTTCAATTATACTTTATATCTTTTTGATTTTTATTGGTAATTTTTTCTTTTTTTTCGTACCTCCAAATACTTCATAGCAGTCACTGACTATTATGAATACATATGGATCTATTTCTTTTATTTCTTCTTTTACTTTGTAGTAGTTATCAGTTCTTACAATGCACATTATTATGTCATGATTTTTGTTTGTATATCCACCTTTTCCATTTAGTAGTGTTATGCCACTTTCTACGCTTTTTAGTAAATATTTTTTCACTTCTTCTTCTTTTGTTGTGTTTATTAATAGCATTTTGCTATCTGATATACCCAATAGTATTTTATCAACAAATAGTGATTCGATGTATTTGATTATTATTGCGCTTATTAGTATTTCAAAACCAAATACGTATGTACCAAAAATTATAATTATGCCATTTATGTATAACCCTGTTTGGCCTACTGGTTTTTTAAATTTTTCGTTAAAAATACTTACTAATACATCTGTTCCTCCAGAGGTAAAGTTTACTTTATATACTATTCCTGCACCTACTCCCATTGTTACTCCGGCACATAGTACGTAAAATACTGAACTATCAAAATTTAGTTTTATTATTTCACTTATATTTCCTGTTAAATATACTGCTGCTGTAAATGTTATGGCTCCTACAATATTGTATATTGATTTTTTTGGGCCTAATATAGCTATGCTAAGTACAATTAAAAATATGTTTCCAATCAATATGAATACGTTTGGACTTATTGGCGTAATTTCACCAAAGATTATTGATAAACCTGTTACTCCTCCTGTTACATAGTTGTTCGGTACATAAAATAAATTGTAAGAAATGGCCATTATAGTTAAGCCTATAATGCATATAAAGTATCTATATAAAAAATCGCTCATTTTTTTGCGTATAGTTTTCATATTTTCTTTACCTTTCCTTTAGTATTATAACATGTGAAGTTAATTTTGTAAAATGGACACTTAAGTGAATAACTTAAGTTTGACACTAACTTTTTTAAAAAGTATACTTATATATTATAGAGGTATGTATGAAGAATATTTTTTTGAAAACGTTTTTGATTTTATTTTTGTTTATTCCATTCTTGATTAGTGCTCTTGAAAACCCAACTTTGCATTCTAAATATTATGGTGTTTATGATTTAACTGATGATAAAATGCTTTTTTCTTTAAATAGTGATGTTAAAACTGAAATTGCATCTTTGACTAAAATTATGACGGTTTTGGTTGCAATTGAAAATGTTAGTGATTTAGATGATACTGTGACAATTACAAATAGTATTTTAAATACTGTAAGTTGGGATGCGTCTGTAGCTGGTTTGGAAGTTGGTGATGTTGTTACTTATAGGGATTTACTTTATGCGACTATGCTTCCATCAGGAGCAGATGCGGCAAATGCTTTGGCAATTTCAATCGCTGGGTCTATAGATGGTTATGTTGAATTGATGAATGCTAAAGCCAAAAGTTTAGGTCTTAATAGTACTCATTATGAAAATGTAACGGGGCTTGATGAAGATAATCATTATAGTAGTGTTGATGACGTTATTAAATTGTTGAAATATTCTTTGAATAATGAGATTTTTAAAGAAATTTATACTACTAGGAATTATACTTTAACTAATGGTTTGAAAGTTAGTGCTTCAGTTAATTTTTATAATAAGATTATGGATTTGGATACTTCTCTTATTTTGGGAAGTAAAACTGGTTTTACTGATGATGCTGGTTATTGTATTAGTATTTATTTTAAATCTGATGATCATGATTTAATTGCAGTTACTCTTAATGCTACAAGAGTTAATGATAATTATTATAATGTTAAGGATGCTGTTGATATTGTAGACTTTGTTAATGATAATTTTGGTTATCAGACTGTTTTAAATAAGAATGAAGCGGTTACTTCAATTCCTGTTTATTATAGTAATATTGATGAGTATGATGTTGTTACTAAAGATGCTGTTAAAGTTTTTTTGCCTGATGATTACGATGAAAAATTAGTTTCTTTTAAATATAATGGATTAAATGAACTTAGTTATAAAAATAGTATTGATGAGAAATTGGGTACTGTGGATGTTTATTATGATGATGTTCTTTTAACTACCGTTGATGTGTTTTTGTTAAGTGAAATTAATGCAAATTATTTTAAAATTATATGGGCATATAAATGGTATATTATATTAGTTATTGTGGTTTTATATATTATATTTAGTATTAATAAAAAATCAAAAAAAAGAAAAAAAGTTCGTAGAACTTTTAGTCGTTAATGAATAGATCATTTGATTTGAATTCTGGATCGCATGTGTAATTTATTTTTAGTTGCTTTAGTGGTTTTGCATCTCCATTTGTTAATATGTAAGTTGCATGTGCTTCACAGTTGTTTAGTTTATTTAAATTTTCTAACATTTTAGCTATTATTGGATTTGTCGCTGCGTTTATTGAAAGTGCTAATAATATTTCTTGTAAGTTTAAGACTTCGTTTTTGTGAAACAAGTCTTTTTTAATTTTTAACATTGGTTCGATTACTAGTGGAGATATAATGTATACATCTTCATCTAAGTTTGTGATGTATTTAAGGGCGTTTATTAATGTGCTCGCCGGTGCACTCATGATGTCTGTTGTACGTCCTGTTATGATTGTACCATCTTCTAATTCTATTGCCATTGCATGTGACTTTTTTTCCTCTTGTTTTTTGTGAGCATATTTTACTACTTTTCTTTTGTTAACATCTATGTTGAGTTCATTCATTAGTATTTTTATTCTTTCTGTGACTTCAATGGGTTGTTCCCCCATTTTGTACGAAACTAGACTTTTATAATATCTTCTAATTATTTCATCAATACAAGCATTTATTATTACTTTTTCATTTGTTATTGCAAAACCTATCATATTAATGCCCATGTCTGTAGGGCTATAGTAAATTTCTTCTTTTGTTATTTCTTTTAAAATTTTTCTTAAAATTGGAAATGTCTCTATGTCTCTGTTGTAGTTAACTGTTGTTTCACTATAATGTTCTAGATGAAATGGGTCTATCATGTTTACATCTTTTAAGTCTGCTGTTGCTACTTCATATGCAATATTAACTGGGTGTTTTAATGGTAAATTCCAAACTGGGAATGTTTCAAATTTGGCGTACCCTGCTTTATTTTTTCTTTTGTATTCGTGATAGAGTTGTGATAAACATGTCGCTAGTTTTCCACTTCCTGGTCCTGGTGCTGTTACTACTACGAGTGGTCTTTCGGTAATTATGTATTCATTTTTTCCATAGCCATTTTCGCTGACAACTTTTTCTATATCTGCTGGATATCCTTCTGTGTAACTATGCATATATACTTTTATTCCGTTAAGTTCTAATTTGTTTTTTAGGTTGATGGCTGAACTTTCATTTTCAAATAGTGTTATTACAACAGAATTTACTTTTAATTCATTTTTTCTTATGTTGTCAATTAATCTCATTACATCTTTGTCATACGTTATATCATAATCTGCTCTTACTTTTCTTTTTTCTATATCTTTTGCACTTATACAAACAATTACTTCTGTTTTATCTTTTAATTCTTTTAATATTTCTATTTTACTATTGTATTTAAACCCTGGGAGAATTCTTGCAGCATGAAAGTCATCAAATAATTTTCCACCTATCTCCAGATATAGCTTGTTACTAAATTTTTTTAGTCTTTTGTTTATTTCTTCTTTTGTTAGTTCTCTATATTTTTTATCATCAAATCCTATTTTTTTCATTAACACCTCTTTAAATAACTTTCTATAAATATATCTATATCTCCATCTAATACTTTTTCTACATTAGATGTTTCTGTATTTGTTCTTAAATCTTTCACTAGTGAATAAGGGTGCATTACGTAGTTTCTTATTTGGCTTCCAAAATTGACATCCATTACTGACCCTTTTAAATTGCTTAGTTGTTTATCGACTTTTTCTCTTTCTATTATATATAGTTTTTGTTTTAGTATGTCTATTGCTTTTTCTTTATTTTGAATTTGACTTCTTTCATTTTGACAGGTCACTACAATACCAGTTGGTAAATGTGTTATTCTTACTGCTGAGTCTGTGGTATTAACGCTTTGTCCTCCAGCTCCGCTACTTCTGTAGACGTCTATTTTTAAGTCTTTTTCTTGTATGTTTATTTCTATATTTGTGTTTATTTCTGGTGTTACTAGAACTGAAGCAAATGATGTATGCCTTCTTTTGTTTGAGTCAAATGGACTTATTCTAACTAATCTGTGAACTCCTGTTTCACTTTTTAAATATCCATAGGCGTTTTGTCCTTTTATTTTGAATGTTACTCCTTTAATTCCTACTTCTTCTCCTGGTTGTTCGCTTATTATCTCGTATTTATAGCCTTTTTTTTCAAAATATCTAATATACATTCTTTTTACCATGTTAGCCCAATCGTTGGACTCTGTTCCGCCTGCGCCTGAATGTATTTCCATATAAGCATTGTTGTGATCAAATTCACCATTTAATAATACTTCTATTTCAAACTTTTCTATTTTTGTTTTTATTTCTTTAATATTTTGTTTTAAGTCTTTTAACATATCCTCATCTAAGTCTATTTCGGTAAACTCAATCATGTTATTTATTTCTTCTTTTAATTTTGTTACTTCTTCAATAGATTTTTTTATATTGCTAATTTCACTCATTATATCTTGTGAATCTGGTCTAGTCCAAAATTCTGGTGTTTCTGATTCTTTTTGTAAACTTTGTAATTTTGCTCTTTGACCATCTACGTCAAAGTGACCTCCATATTGTTTCTATTTCTTTGTTTAATTTTAATAATTCATTTTTTGCTTCTTCCATATTATTCTCCTTTGATTATATCGACTATGTCTCCATTGTTTAATAAAAATGCATTTCCTTCGTCAGTGTCTAAGTGCAATTCAAATGTGTATGTGTCTTTAGCTTTTATTTTTACATTGTTTATAATTCCACCTTTTATCCCATCGATTTTTATTCTTACGACTTCACCGTTTTGTAATCCATATTGTTCTAGTTCGTTAGTGTTTATGTGTATATGTCTTTCAGCAATTATTGTGCTTTCTTTTGCAATGACGCTTCCTTCTGGCCCGATTATTTCTACTGTTTCTGCATCTTTTAAATTACCACTTTCTCTAACTGGTGGGTTTATCCCTAATTTGTAAGCATCTGTTCTGCTAATTTCTACTTGTGTATAATTTCTGACTGGGCCTAAAACTCTTACGTTATCTATTGTCGCTTTGTCTGTTTTTATGCTTACTGTTTCGACTGATGCGTATTCTCCGATTTGGCTCAATGGTTTTTTGATAGTTAATGCGTAATCCTTGCCAAATAAACTTATTAAATCTTCTTCTTTTAAATGTACGTGTCTATTACTTATTCCAACTTTTATTTTCATGTTATCACCTATTAAATATTATAACATTAAGAAAACATATTTTTAAAGATTAAGCATATATTTTTTTAGAAAAGGAGTGATTTTATGAACGGAAGTTATTATAAAAATGCTATGTATAATGCAGATTTTGACCATATTAGGCCTGCTGATAATTTTGGTGGTGATGATTTGCCTATGGAACAAAGTTATATTGAAAATATTTTAAGACTTAATAAAGGAAAAAAAGTTAATGTTTATATGTCATATAGTGATTCTGTAGAATGGCGTGATAAAATGTACACTGGTATTATCGAACAAGCGGGACGTGATCATTTGATTATTAGTGATCCATCTACTGGTAAATGGTATTTGCTTTTGATGATTTATTTGGATTATATAGAGTTTAATGAAAAAATAAATTATAAATTATAAGCTGTATTTTTAATTAGTTTTATGATAGAATAACAATATAAGGAGTAAGGTATGTATATATTGGAAGTTTTATTAGTTTTGGCAATAGTTACTTTAGTTTTGTGTATTATAGCTATGTTTATTGTTATTAATTATAATTCTATAATCGAAGTTTTATATAAGGTTAATGTAAGTGAAAAGAAAATTACTGAGACTTTAAAGACTAAACAGGATTTGTTAAGTCGTGCGATTAATATTATTGAGAAACAGTTAAAAATTGATACAAAAGTTTTTGACGAATTTAAGAAGATTAATAGCAATAATTTGAAGAATAATGAAAAGGATTTGATTTTAAGTAATACTTTTAATGAAGTTAAAAAGATAACTGAAGATTATAGTGAACTTAATGAAGTTAAAAGTTATGAGGGAATTATTAATGATATAGAGGAATGTGATTGTTTGTTAGGTGGAATTAAAACTATGAATAATAAATATGTTGCAATTTACAATAAGTATTTAAAATCGTTCCCTAAAAATATTATTTCAAAGTTTAAAAGGTTTAAATCTAAAAGTTTGTATGATATAACAATTAAAAAAGAAGCAGAGGTTATAATCTAAAATCTACTTCTTTTATTTTGTTTGCTTTTAAAAATTTGTTTGTTTTTGAAAATGGTTTGCTGCCAAAAAATCCGTTGTATGCGGAAAGTGGTGATGGATGTGCACTTTCAATTATTAAATGTTTAGGGTTTGTTATTAATGTCTTTTTGCTTCTTGCAAATGATCCCCATAAAATAAATACTATTGGTGTGTCTTTTTGATTTAATATTTTTATTATGTGATCTGTTAATAATTGCCAGCCATAATCTTTGTGTGAAAGTGGTTTGCTTTTTTCTACAGTTAATATACTATTTAGTAATAATACTCCTTCTTTTGCCCATTTTGTTAAATCTCCATTTTCTGAAATTGGTATTCCTAAGTCATCTTTTAATTCTTTGAATATGTTTTGTAAACTCGGTGGTTTTGCAATTCCTTTTTGAACTGAAAATGAAAGTCCATGCGCTTGTCCTTCTCCATGGTAAGGGTCTTGACCTATTATTATAACTTTTACTTTTTCGTACGGTGTCATTTTTAGTGCACTAAATATGTTCTCATATGCTGGATAACATGTTTTTGTCTTGTATTCGTGTTTTATTTTTTCCATAAATTTTTTAAATCCTGGACTTTCCCATACTACTTTTAGTTTTTCATCCCAATCATTGCCTATCATTTACTTCTCCTTTTAACTTATTGATTGCATAGCCATTTAGTACTATTATTATAAACAGTATGCTATCTATTAGCAACCATATAATGTTGTTTTGTATTAGTAATCCTATTATACTTGATGTAAGCATTGTTATTTTGATAATATTGTTTATTGTTTTGTTTTCAGTGAAGTATTTTATTATACTTGTTCCCATATAAAATCCACTTAGTATAGTTGTTATAGAGAATAATATTATTTCAATAATTAGAATTAATTCACCATATTCTCCTAAGTGATAATTAAAGACATTTAATAGTAATTCGTTATAGGAGTTAAATGTGTTTAAGTTGTAGTTGTTGTATATTAGAATTATATATGCTGTTAGTGTGCAAATTATAAAACTTATGAAATACATTCCTAATATCTGGGTGTATGCAACTGATTCACTTTTTTCATTGCTTATACCACTTGCAACTGCCGTTGTTCCTACTAGTAATTCGCTTTGAAATATGCTTCTTTTTATTCCAACTATTAGTCCTACTGTTATGCCTTTATAACTAAAGGCTTCTATTATTATTGTTTTGGTGATATCTAATATGATTGCTGTATTGTTTATTATTATAAATATTCCTATTAAAATGTATATTAAGCACATAATTGGTACAATTTTATTTAATATTTTTAGTATTTCTTTTGTATTTAAAATGATTGTTGTTAATAAAAAAAGGATAGAAATTATTATTATGTATATGTTGTTATCCATAATTTCTGTTATTGTGTTTGTTTGTATCATTAAAAAAAAGTGTGAATATGCTAGTATTAGTAGTATTGTTATAATAATTGATAATTTATTTTTATTTAAACCTTTTTTTATATAGAAATATGGGCCACTTATGTTATTTTTTTTGTCTTTGTACTTGTTTCCTAAGTAACTTTCTGCATATATGATGCTTGAAAATATTATTGTGAATATCCAAATCCAAAATAATGATCCTGCTCCACCTATTAGTATGCTTGATGCAGTACCAATTATTGACCCTACGCCTATTTTTGTTCCTAATGACATAAAAAGTCCGTCTTTATCAATTTTTTTTGATATTTTTTTTATTTTTAAATTGTTAAAATGTATTTGTTTAGCAATTGATAAACCTAGATATGATAAAAATATTATTGTAATTGTCCATATTAAATTTAACATGTTATAATATATGTTTTTGTTTGATTATTATGTTTTAGGTGTTAATAATTTTCTTTTTCTATCGCGTCCATTATGTATGGGGCAATTTGAATTTTTCTAGAAACTATATCTTTTAAATGTATGACTTCATAGATTTCTTCTAAATTGAAACTATTTTGTATTATGTTTTCGCTCGCTTTATTATATAAACAGTATGAAGCGTTGTCAAATATGTCAGTTACAAATAGTGTTAATACTTTGTAATTTTCTTTTTTTGCTACTTCGTCTAAATATTCTATTATATTATTTTTCTTGTTTTTTATAAGATTAATATCAGTTGTAAAAATTTGCCCGATTCCAATCATTGATTCGTTTATTTTGTATGATTTGAAATCTTTATATAACATTTCTTCGTTTGTTAATCCTTTAATACTCATGCCACTTTTTAATAGTTCTATTCCATAGTTTTTGTATTTTATTTTAGCTGTTTTTGATAAATTTATTAATGCTTTTTTATCTCTCTCTGTAGTTGTTGGTGATGTGAGTAATAATGTATCAGATATAATTGCAGATGCCATTATTCCTGCTATATCTCTAGGTATTTTTATATTATTTTCTTTGTATAGTTCATAAATTATTGTGTTTACACTTCCAACTCTTGCATTTCTAAAATTAATGGGACTTTTTGTTATTACATTTCCTATATTATGGTGATCTATTATTTCCATTATTTCTGCTTCTTCAAGACCATCCACACTTTGTGATATGTTATTGTGGTCTACTAGTATTACTTGTTTTTTTTGTACTTCATTACAATCTGTTAATGTTAATAGACCTTTACATTCTTTTTTACTGTTTAAGATTGGGTAATTGGTATGTTTTAATTTCTTGCTTTCTTCTAGAAAATCAGAGAGATAATCTAATTCATTAAATGTCACTGATTCTTCTTTTCTAATGACATCTTTTATGTAATTGGAAAAGGAAATTATTTTGCTAACTTCATAAGAATTTAATGGCGTAGATATTATATTTACTTTATTCTTTTTTGCTTTATTTATTATATCTTTAGGTAATTCTACACTGGCAATATTAATGAGTAATTTCACTTTGCTTTCGATTGCATACTCTATTATTGTTTTTCTATCCCCTACAACTAAAATGTACGTGCTATCAAGTGAAATCTTTTTCATAAATGTTTCTTTTGCATAACTGGCAACTAATACTTGTCCTGAAATTTCTTTGTCAAATTTTAAAATTTCTTTCCCATTTAAGACATTTATTAAGTTGGTATATGAGGTATTTATTTTGTGATAATCGCCATTTATGATTTCCTTTGATAGTTCTTTTAATGAAACATATCCGTAATATTTGTTTTTATTTTCTACTACCGGAATACCTGTTAATGAGTATTTATCCATGTAGTCAAATGCTTCTTTTATTGGCTTATTCTTGTTAATAAAACAATCTTTATGATATGAAACGTCTTTAATTTGTAACTTTACGTCGTTTATGTGATATGGATTTTTTATATTAAAATAATTTAATGCAAATCTTGTTTCTGGGTTTATTTCACCTAAAGTGGCAGGTATTGTGTTGTTACCTAATTTGTTTTTTAAATATGATAATGCTATTGATGCACATATTGAATCTGTGTCTGGATTTTTGTGCCCAAATATATAGGTTATTTTTTCGTTCATTTTTTCACCTCTTTAAAAACTCTCGTTAAATATTACCACGTTTTTAGCAAAAAATGAAGTTTTTTTATTTTAAAAGTTTTTTATTTTATCAATGTCAAAATATGTATATTTAAATTTTATTTTTAATATTTATTTATATTTTTCTTGTGTTTTTGATATATTTATATTGGTATATTGTTTATAGGAGGATTTATGATTAATATTAAAACTGATTCTAGAAAAGTCGTTAAAGGTGATACTTTTGTTGCAATTAAGGGTAATACTGTTGATGGCCATGACTTTATTGATTCAGCAATTGAAAATGGTGCCGAAAAAATTATTTGTGAGCATGGGCATTATTCGGTACCTACTATTGTTGTTCCAAATACTAGTGAATATTTGGCTGAGTATTTAAAAGATAATTACAGCAGCGGTTTAGATAAATTAAAAATTATTGGTGTTACTGGGACTAATGGAAAAACGACTACTTGTTACTTGTTGTATAATGCTTTGCTAGAACTCGGTAAAAAAGCAGCTTATATTGGCACTATTGGCTTTTATTTAAATGGCGAGATGGTTAAAGAATTGCCTAACACAACTCCTGAAGTATTGGAAATTTATAATTTGTTACATGAATGTGTAAATAATGATGTAGAATATGTGGCTATGGAAGTAAGTAGTCATTCTTTGTCATTAAATAGATTATCAGGGATAAATTTTGATGTTGCGTTGTTTACTAATTTAACTAAAGATCATTTGGATTATCACAAAACTTTTGAGGCTTATGCAGATGCAAAAAGTATTTTGTTCACAAAATTAAAAAATGATAAGATTGCTATTATTAATAATGATGCTGATTATAAGGAAAAAATGATAAAAAATGGTAATAAAAATGTTACTTATGGTTTTGCCGATAGCGATTATACAATTACTGGTTTTAAAACAGATAGTAAATCAACTGTGTTTAGCTTTAAATATAATGGTGCCAACTATGACGTTAAGAGTAATTTATCCGGCAAGCATAATGTGTATAATGTTTTGTCTATGATAATAATTTTGAATGAATTGCATTTTGATTTAAATAGTGTTATTAAAGTCACTTTAGAATTAGAAGCCCCTAGTGGAAGAATGGAAAAAATATATTATAATAGTAATACAATTATAATTGATTATGCCCATACTCCAGACGCTGAGCTAAATATTATAAATGCTGCAAAAGAATTTGCTAAAGGTAAAATAATTACTTTGATTGGTTGTGGTGGTGATAGGGATAAGACAAAAAGACCTGAAATGGCTAAAATAGCTACAGAATTATCTGATTTTTCTATATTTACTAGTGATAATCCCAGAACCGAAGATCCAAATGATATTTTGAATGATATGATTGTTGGTGTAGTCAATGATAAGTATATAAAAATTGTTGATAGAAAAGAAGCCATTAAATATGGAATAGATATTTTGACTGAAAACGATATCCTTTTGCTTTTGGGTAAAGGGCATGAAAATTACCAAGTAATTGGTCACGAAAAAATACATATGAGTGATAAGGAAATAGCTACGGAATATATTAGTTCTAAATTAAAAAGCAACTAGTTTGAGTACTAGTTGTCTTTATTTGTGATATTTTTCATTATTAATTATTTTCATTGATCTATATATTTGTTCTAATAATATTGCCCTAAAAAATCCATGAGGAAATGTTAAATTTGAAAATGATATGAGTTCATCAAATTCTCTCTTTGTTTTTTCTAAAATGCCATCTGAACCGCCAATTATAAAACATATTGAAGATTTTCCTTGGTTAAATTGATGTAATATTTTATCTTTAAATTGTATTGAATCTATGCTTTTACCTTTTATATCTAATCCTATTATATAGTCGTATTTTTTAATTTGTTTTGATATTAAGTTTCCTTCTTCTTCTATGTTACTATCTTTTAATTCAACAATATCTAGTTTGTGATATTTGTTTATTCTTGTTTTATAGTCATCGCACATTTTTGTTAAATATTCTTCTTTAAGTTTTCCTATACAAATAATTGTTATCATTTTATTATCACCATTTCACGTTGATTGGCACATTCTATGTTATTAAAAGTTATTTCATTTTCTTTTAATATTTTCATTGTTGTCTCTAATGCTATTTTTGGGTCGTTGTTAGTTTCACTTAAATGTATTAAAATTATTTTTTTTGTTTTATTTCCAATAATTTTTGATAAATATGTCCCGCAAAATTCATTTGATAGGTGTCCTTTGTCACTAAGTATTCTTCGTTGTAGATGTGGCGGATAAGGTCCATTAATTAGTAGTTCTGTGTCATGGTTGCTTTCAATTAGATAGTATGTTTTATTCTTTATTTTTGGTAATAATTTGTGATTTATATACCCAGTGTCGGCTATGTATACTATTGATTCTTCGTTACTTTCCATTAAAAATCCTACTGGATCAACTGCATCATGAGAAAGTTGTAAAATTGTTATTTTAATTCCATCTATATCTTGCTCTTCTTCAAGAAATTGTACCTTGTTGTATTCATGTTCTTCATATAATGTGTTGTAAAGTTTTTCTTTTACTAAAAGTAGTGGTTTTACTCTTTTTAAAAATACGTTTAAGCCATATATATGATCGGTGTGTTCATGGGTTAGTAGTAAATAATCTATTTCTTTTGGATCAATTTTAATTTCTTCTAATTTTTCTTTTATGTATTTATAAGAAAACCCAACATCTATTAATATTTTCTTATTATTTATTTCTATTAATGTTGAGTTTCCTTTTGATCCACTTCCTAAAACACTTATTTTCATTATTCCATATTATATAGGTCTAACGGATTTATTATTTCTGCTCCAGAACTATATGGATATCCACCTACCCATACACTCAAGTGTAAGTGTGTTCCAGTACTTCTACCAGTTGTTCCCATTCCCCCTATCTGTTGACCTTTTAGTACAGTCGAACCCTTTTTAAGTCCCTCTTGATGAAATGCTAAATGCATATATACTGATATATAACCGTTTTGATGGTCTATATATACATAGTTACCCATAGTACTATTATAACCCATTGATATTACAACCCCACTTTGGATTGAATAAATTGGCGATCCATGTCCAGTACCGGCTATGTCTACACCGTTATGGTAACTTCCCCAACGCCATCCTACACGTGATGTAATAACATATGGCTGAATTGTTGGCCATGCCCAATATTCTGGATCTCCAGCATAATTTATACTTAATCCACCTTTAACTATAATTGCATCAACCGCTGGTTTTATAGTTTCTGAACTAATTCTAACTGCGCTTAAATCTTCTCCATTTACTGTTTCAATTTGGAAAGTCGCCTTGCTTTCCCCATTTATTCCTTGTTGTTTTGTGTATGTTGTCCCTACTGTCATTTTCTCATCATATTCAACATCAGTTGTAAATGCAACTTCTTGAATTGATGTTACAATTCTCTCTACAACAACGCTTATTTTTGGATCAATAAGTCCAATATTAACTTCAGTTCCGGGAAATAATAATTGATATTCACTAATTATATCTGGGTTTGCTATCAAAAATTCTATAGGGTTTAAACTGTTTTTGTTTGAAATATCTATAACTGTATCTCCAGGCATTACTGTATATGTCTTTTGATTTTCCATTGTCCCAAATAATAAATATCTTGTTAAATCGTTAGAATCTGTAAAAATGTATTCATTTGAAGGAATATACGTATCTTTTATAGTTATATCTTCTTTAATGTAAATATTTTTGATAGTTTCTCCTTCATCTACAATTTCTGGTTGATTATTATCTCTGTATGCTTCTAATGTTTCTTCATCAATAAATGCTTTTATTGTATTATCAATGGCTGTTTCCAAATCTTCTTCATGTAATATGTAAAATGATTCACTTTCTTCATCTTTTTTAATAGTTATTTCATATCCTTCAATTGTAAAATTATCTAGGTCTTTTATTTTGTCATATATTTCTTCCACTGTATTTATAGAAGTATTGTATGTATTTACGCTTACTAACTCTAATCCTTCTGGCGGATAAATACTTTCAACATCATATTCTTTTTTTAATGATTCTTGTTCTTTATCAATTAATTTGTATAATTCGTCTTTGTCTTCAACTACCCCGATTATTTTTCCATTTAAGTACACTTGATATACTTCTATAGGATAGTTTTCAAAAGTTTCTCTATCAAATCCTAATATAAATATTAGTCCAGACATTAATACTGTAAATATTAACCCTAAACATGTACCTTTTTTAGTCATTATTCTTCCTCACTCTTTTTATAATTTTTAAAACTTAGTGTGTTTCTTTCGAACATTAAATCAACTGTTCCTGTAGATCCACTTCTATGTTTTGCTATTATTAATTCAATTGGAGATAAATTTGGCCTATCTTTCGCCTTGAAATTGTAGTAGTCGTCACAGTATAGGAACATAACTATGTCCGCATCTTGTTCGATTGAACCGCTTTCTTTTAAGTCACTCATTATCGGTCTTTTATTTTCTCGCATTTCTACGCTTCTTGATAATTGAGCTAATGCGATGACCGGAACATTTAATTCCATCGCTAATTTTTTCAAATCACGTGAAATTTCACTTACCTCTTGTGTTCTTTGACCACTATATTTATTAGAACTACTTATTAACTGTAAGTAGTCAATAACAATTGCGTCTAATCCTTTTTCACTATTTTTTAGTCTTCTACATTTACTTCTTATTTCACTTACTGTTATTCCAGGAGTATCATCTATAAAAATATTTGTATTAGCTAGCACACTAATTGCTTCATCTAATTTTTTCCAATCATTGTGTTCAAACCTTCCTGTCCTTAATTTTTGTGCATCAAGTTGTCCTACTGATGCAAACATTCTATTTACTATTTGTTCTGCTCCCATTTCTAAATTAAACATTGCTACTGTTTTTTTGCTGTTTATCGCCATGTTAGTAACTATGTTAGAAACGATAGCACTTTTTCCCATACCTGGTCTACCAGCAATTATTATTAACTCGTTTTCATGGAAACCTGTTGTTTTATTGTCTAAATCATAATATCCACTAGGTATACCAGTAATATCGCTTCCATTTTTAGCTAACAATTCTATTTCTTCCTGCGCTTTAGTTATAATATCTTGTATTCCGCGAATTTCTTTTGTCATGCGATTACTATTAATACTAAGTATTTGTTTTTCAGCTGTTTCGACTATCTCTTGAAGTTCTTTTTTTTCATCATAGCAATCATTTATTATTTCTGTTGATTTATTAATTAATTCTCTTAAAATGTACTTAGTGTATATTATATTTATATAATAATCTAAATTTGCTGTTGTTGCCACACTGTTTATAACTTCTGTCAAGTATTCTATTCCGCCAATATTGCCTAACTGTTTATTCTTTTCAAGTTCGTTTGAAACAGTTGTTATGTCTACTGCAATATCATTTTTATGCAAATATTTTAAAGTTTCAAATATTACTTTGTTTTTCTCAGAATAAAACATTTCACCGCTAAGTTCTTCAACGACTTTGTCTAATGATGACTTACTTAAAAATGCGCATCCCAACGTATTTATTTCTGCTTCAATGTTGTTTGGTTCTACTCTAGCCATTATTTTTCACCTTCTAGGATTACTTGTAGATTAGCTTTTACATTTTTATACAAGTCTATTTCTACGTGATGAACACCTAATGTATTTATTTCAGTTGTTACTTTTATTTTCTTTTTATCAATATTGATCCCTAGATTTTTAAGTTCTTCGCTTATTTGTTTATTGCTTATACTTCCAAAGACTTTATCTTGTTTTCCAGTTTTAACTTTAAAACAACATTTAACATTTTCTATTTTATGTTTAAGCTCATTTGCACGTTTTATTTCATTATTTTCTTGTTCTTGTCTTGCTTTTTGATCCCTGTTTAAAATTTCTTTGCTTTTCGGTGTATATAAAACTGCTAAATTATTTGTGATTAGATATTTCCCGTATCCGTCTTTTACATCTAATATTTCATCTTTTTTACCAGTTTTTTTAACATCTTCAATGAGTATTACTTTCATAAATCCTCCGTTTGATAATTGTAGCATATTAAAAAATATTTGTCAAAAAATGGCGAACAAGTTTACGCTTTCTTTGCCAAATAAAAAAATATTATCTCTTTAATAATATTTATAAAATTTAATTGATATTTGTAATTTTGATTATAGATTTTTATTTATAATATGTTATAATCATAATAGAAAGAGTGAACAAATAAAGATTAATAAATATGTAAGGGTTTTTATTATCTTAATTTACAATGAATGCTAATTCACTCTTTCTGTGTAGTAAAAATGTCGGAATTTGTTATTTTTACTAACAATTTCATTATACCTTTTGTCATTGTTATTGTCAATAACAAACGATGTTTATTTTTAGCATTCTAATTTCTGACGGAGGAATATATATGGATAAAACATTAAATGAGCAAGATAGGCTTAACCAAATAATTGGAAGAAATATCAAATTTTACAGGGAGTTATATAATATTAATAATAAGGAGAAAATGACTCAGGCAAGACTTGCAAAAATTATAGGAGTTTCAACTCCTCTGATAGGATCTTTAGAAAGCGATAATACAACACAGGGAATAAGCACTTATAATCTTTATAAAATCAGCAAAGCTTTAAAAGTTCCAATAGAAAAATTTTATGATATTCCAATTATGGAAACAATTGTGGATGAGTTAGAAAAAGTAGAATAAAACCCAAAATTTTTGGGTTTTACTTTATTTTTATGTAAACATTTACAAAAATAAGTGATTTTTTATTTTCTTACTTTTATTTCAGTTATTGCTTGCATAATTCAGTTTAGTTTTTTTAAAAATAAATAATTTTTATTGATTTTTCGTTCTTTTTATGCGTTATATGTAAAATATTTACATTATTTTGCTGTATCAGTGTATTTTGTTTTTTCACCATCAACAACTAAATTATAAGTTGCGTTTTTAATTGTAGAATCACTTATTATTAAAGTAGAGAAATCTTCATTTGCTTCAAAGGTTATTATTTCTTCTCCGTCTTCATCTTTAAGTGTAATAATTGAGTTTTTTGATATTTTATTGTTTATATTGAAACAGACTGATTTTTGCTTTGATGTTATTTCTGGCTTTTCTAGCATATCAGATCCTAATGCTATAACTGTTCCACCGTTTTTTACGAATCCTGAGTCGGTATCAATTCCAGCATCTCCTCCAACGGAAGAACCTATTGCATAAATATATCCACCATTTATAACTAGATTTTTGTTTGAGTCAATTCCGTCTCCATTAGCTTTGATATATATTTTTCCGTCATTTATCGTTATTAATCCACCGTCTCCACCAGCATTTATACCATCGTCTTCACTTTCTATATTTATAACTCCTCCATTTATGGTGATGTCTTTTGTTTCTGTTGCAATGCCTTCACCTTCTAACTGATTTCCATAAACATTAAGTGTTCCTTTCCCTTCAATGGTTAAATCGCCTAATGAGTAAATGCATGCATCATATTCACTGGAACCTCCGTCTGACAATGTATTTGTTGTACTATCTATTAGATTTATAATTAAATCATTAGTTGATATATTAGCTATTGCAGCAGTCACATTATTTTTTATTGATACTCCATTTAAATTTAATGTTACTTTATCTTTTGCATTTATCAAGATTGTATATTCAAATTCTCCTGTTATGGTGTAGTCTCCCGCTTCTGTAATTGTTATATTTGATGAATAGTCGTTTAAATTGATGTCTTTGTCCTTTATTAATATTCCGCTTTCAATGTCTTCTGCTGTTGTTTCTTTTTCTATTGTCTCTTCTTGAGATGGTGCCATTCCAAAATTTCCTGTTCGGTCATTGCTTCTTCCAATATTTTTATTTTTCATTTCGTTTACTGTTAGTATGATTAGTATAGCTAGAACGATGATTAATATTATTATAATTATACACTCTATTATTGTTCTTTTCTTCATATTTTACTCCTTTCTTCAAGTCCGTTTTTGTGTTAATTATTTATGGTTCTGCTTTAAAATTTTCATCAGGCTTTTCAGGTGGCTCTTCGCCAAAATTTATTTCTGGTTTCATTTGATTGTTATTTTCCATTTGCATATTATTTATGGATTCATTATTAGGTATTGTTTTAAAATAAATTAAAAATCCAGCCGTTGTAATAATTGATCCTAATAAAGCTCCTACTATTAAAAAAATAATCTTGTCTTTCATTATTCTCTCCTTTCAGTTTCATTGTTATTATACTTTTGTAACATTAAAAATAAATTAAAATATTATAATTTTTGTAAAATTTATATGTTAATACATAAAAAAATTATCATTAACTGATAATTTTATTTTTTAAAATTTTTTTAATGCAAAATTTACTAAGTCTTTCACAGAATATCTATTTATGATTTTTGATTGATTTTTTGTCATTGTTTCTTGCATATTTTTATCTTTTAATAACTTCAATGTGTTTTTTACTACTTCTTCAACATCGTTTGATATTAAACTAAGTCCGTTTTTATAAAAAAACTCTGCATTATAACTTTCTACTCCAGGTATTGGCATTAGATGAATCATAGGTTTTCTTATCACTGCAACTTCAGTACTTGTGAGACCGCCAGGTTTGGTTAATACAATTTTGCTTGCTTGTATATATTCATTTATGTTGTTTACGTATCCTTTAACTATAAGGTTCGGATTGTTTATCCTTTTCAATATGGAATATAATTTATCATTATTTCCGCATATTGCTACTACGTAAGTTTCTGGAATATTTTTTAATATTGCTTCAACTATTTCTTTCATTTTTCCAAATCCCATACTGCCTGATGTAATTAGAATAATGTATTTGTCTGTTGGTAAATTTATGCTGCTTTTTATTTCATGAAAAGAAGTTGAAACAGATATGCCAAAATCTAACAGTACTTCTTCTTTAAAACCTTTTTTTATAAATTCTTCTTTTAATGTTTTATGTGGTATAACAAAATAGTCTGGATTTGTTTCTTCCCAAAATGGTATAGCACGGTAATCTGTCGCTACATTTATAAGTTTTATGTCTTTCCCTTCTTTTTTTAATGCGGTTATTGCCATTGAGGGAAATAAGTGTGGGCATATTACTATGTCATAGTCGTTGTCTTTTACATATTTATAAACTTTTCTTTTACCCAGTTTATTTAGGGTATATACTGGGCTAATTATTCCTGTTTTGCTATAGGTTTCTCCTAATTTATAAGCAATTTTAAATAAATCTCCATTTCCTTTCGTAGAATCTAAATATATTTTTTCTACTCTTTTTTTTGCTTTTGGACCTATAATATCAAAGTAGTCCGCAAATTTAATTTCTACATTGTTTTTTTAAATTCTCTTTCTATATAGTGTCCACAAGCATTGTGTCCGCCACCAGTACTGCAAGATAATATTAATATTTTCATGGTTTCACTTCCCATTATTAAATATTTCTTATACTTAAAGTAATAACTAATATTAAAAATCTAGTTAAGTAAATTTATTAATTTTTAATCTTTCTTTCAATTTATAAATATTATGCTTTTATTTATAGTAATAATACTAAGAATACTAAAATAAAAATACTGAAAAAATAAACAACTTTATATATTAAAATAGTTAATCTATATAAATGATAAAGTTGTTCTATCATTTTGTAATATTTTTTTGATATTTGTATTATATTACAAATTTATGAATTCTAAATGAACTTTGTTAACATAATCATATTTAGCTTAACTCTTATGAACATCTCTGCTTTATTTAAAAGATTTTTTATTTATCTAATTGTAGGTTTAACTATTTCAAACGTTCCAAAATGTTCATACCGGTCTTCTAGAATTTTAGAAAATACAGTGATTTGCGGCTTTATATAATAACCATTTTTATGAGACCAAGTTCCATCACTATTTTGACGTATAAAATGGAAGTCTTGAATTACTCCATTCGTAAGTGAAAGATAAACAGCAATTTTATATCCACCATGCGTATTCGCACTTTGTTCATCTGTCTCATAAGTTTGAATATTTAATGCTTGTATATCTTTTAAAAAACAATTTAAAAAAGCATTTTTGTCTTTTACAATAGTATAATAAGAAATAGAATTAATAAAGCCAACGTTAAAAGGGAAAACATCTGTAATTTCTAATGCGCAATATTTTTTGATTAAATAATCTAAACTTGGTAAGCCTAATGCGTAGGTATAGCAATTTCCTAAAAAATATTTTGTTAAATCATCTTGAAAGTTCATATCATTACGACTTAATTTCACTAATTCTTTTAATGCTTGTAAATATATTATTTCTATTTCAGCACTGCTTTTACATAAACTCGCTTTTTTATATAATTGAATTAGCCTAGCTTTCGCCGCAGCTTCCTTAAATAAATCTATATTAATTTTTATTTCCCCTTTCGATAAAAAATAATATAACAAAACAAAAATTTAAAGTCAAGAAATATGTTTTAAATATCATTTAATACTTATTATGAAAACTGTATATAACCATAATTCTAAAAAAATAAAAATGTATACAGTCAAATATAACGCTTTTATATATGTTAAATAACTAATTGTTCAGTTGTGTATATAAATATTCTTGTATATATCATCAATGACTTTTAACAAGTTTTTAAAATTAAAGAATTTTCTTTTGGGGTTTAATGTATTGCCGCATGAGTTAATAAAATATATTTTATATTTTTAATATTCTTATTTTATTAAATGATTAATTTGCTATTTTTAAATTTTGAAGTTTGTTAACGCTTTTAATTCTTTTTATACCTCTATTTTATTGCATAAGTTTATTATAAATTACAAGTTTTTTTAAAATTATTAAAATTCAGTTGTTCTACACTTTTTTGCAAAAATATTTGGAATATATAAGTTTTAATTTATAGTTTCTAATTTCGTACAATTTTGATGACAATATTTTATTCTTTTTTATAAAATCAAGTAATTTTTTAGTAATTCGATATTGTCTTCTATTTTTTTCTTTTGTTGATTACAATTGATTTCCATTTTCATCAGTAATTTGAAAACTATGAACTATTTTATTTCTAAATATTAACTAGTTCATTAAATATAATAGATATTTTATCATTTTGTGTAACACTTGTGATTATTTCATCTATCACCGAAAGTAAATTCTTAAAAGTTTTATTAATTAAGTCTAGTTTATTATAATTTTTACTATCTATTTTCAAAATATTTTCAATAATAAATAAGTTGCTACTATTAAGCGTACACAAAGCAATTCCAAATAATTCTCTATATTTTTTACTAGGTAATGCTTGTTTGCTATATTCTTCATATATAATTAAAATTTTTCTTCCCTTTAATATTTAAATTATTGACTAAATATAAAACACATTACATAAAAAGGATGTCAACATTATAAATATTTTTAACATCCTTTATTCATTGCATATTTTAAATTTCACTCGAACAAGTTATAATGGTTTTATATTTGTCATTATTAATTTTTCCTTATTTTATGCTACTTTCCGCAGCAATTCTTGTATTTTTTCCCCGAACCACATGAAAATCCCAAGACAGTATTTTCAGTATTATAAGTATTATCATAATTACCATTATTTCCTTATTTTACGGACATCGAGGGACTAGTACTATCAGTATTATTAGTACTATAATCAACATATATTATTCAATAAATGTGGTCAAAATGTGGTCAAATCTATCAAACGATCTATTTAAACTATCTTGCTCACATCATAATTATACTACAATTAACTTATTTAGTAAATCAGTTGAATATAATAAAAACTCTATGTTTCAAACACAGAGTTTATTAAGTATTAAATTTAATAGTTTCACTAATTGTATCAGATGATACCAATCTATTCATCTTATCAATAGCTTGTCTAATTTCTTCGTTTAAAGCGCTTACATAGCTTCTTTCCGTAACTTTAGTACTAGCATGACCTAATATAGCAGCAATATCCTTTAGAACCACGCCATCATGCGCTGTACGAGTGGCGAAGGTTCCTCGTAAATCATAAAAACGACAATTAGTATTTAATAGTTCCTTAATAATACTATTTGGGTCTTTAATCATATCAGTACCAGAATACGTTCCATCTTTTCTCGTAAATACTATTTTTACTCTATTATGTTTAGAAGTATTTTCTACAACCTTATATTCTATTAACTTACCATACTTATTTCTTACTTCTTCTAATACATATTGTTTATACTTCTTTCCATACTCTTTTTTGTACTTATTTTGTAATTTTTTATAATTACACAGTACTAAATACAGAGTGTCACAAATATAAACTTCTCTACAACTTCCAACTGTTTTAGTTGTACCTAAATACCATCTACCTTTTTTCTCGTTATCTTTGGCATATACAGTTTTATTTATTTTTATAATTCTATTCTCTAAATCAATATCATCCCAGGTTAACGCAAATACCTCTCCTGTTCTCATTCCTGTATAACAAGCAGTAAGAAATGCACATATAAACACTTTATTATCTTTAAATCTATTCAAGATAATTTTTATTTCTTCATTAGTATAAATGTGACCTATATCATTTTTTTTAATTCAAATGATAATACTCTAGGTATTTGTAAGTCACCCGCTGGATTATTTTTAATAAATCCAAAATAATAAGTTGCATCTCTTAAAGAACTTTTAATTACTTTTTGATAATTTCTTAATGCCTCTTTCTTATTGGATGTTTGATACAATTTTAATAATGCTTGATTAAGAATATATAATGTTAATTTTGATAATTTATAATTACCTAATTCTTTTTTAATATTACTAAAAGATTCTCTATACCTTTTTGCTGTAGAATATTTATAATTTACTTCAAAATATTCTTTCATCCAATAATCTAAATATTCAGAATATAACATTTCATATTCATTTACTTTTTCTCCATTTATAAATTCATCATAGGCTTTTTGTCCTGCTAAATATGCTTCGTTTTTAGTTTTAAAACCTGATTTAGTAATTTGTTTTCTTTTTCCATTTACTTTTCCTGCTTCAAAACAATACTGATATACATTTCCTCTTTTCCTAATATTGATCATCTTATCATCTTCCTTTCTCTTTGATCATTATTATTTTATACGAAAAAACAGTAGCACCTTAAATCTACTGTTTTAACCTTATATTAATTTTGATAATATTTCATTTTTTTCTAATACATCTTTTGGTACTAAGTTCCCATTTTCTATTTTTATAAATTCCATTATCTGTACATTTTGTTCAACATATTTTCCTACAAATATGTATGCTAAACTACATTTTGAGATACTATTTTCTTTTAAAAACAAATTATAACTATCATCAACAGATGAGAAGTATAAATTCTTTTCCACAGGATTCATCTTTTTTATTCATTATTTAAAATTTTACCGGAACTTAAACGTAAATGAGCTTTTTAATAATTTTTAATTTACTATTGATAATTAAATATTTGCACTTAAAATACCAATTAAATTTAATATCTATACTAGTATAAAACAAAATTCAACATCTTAAAAATAAAGCTATATTTACAACTTTTCAATATTCTATATTTTTAACTTAGTATTTTATGCATGAATATTTATATTTGGTGTATAATATTTTTGAAAGGAAAATGAATATGAAAAGGTTTTTAAATTTATTTTTGGTATTATTTTTATTAAGTGGGTGTAATGAAAAAGAAGTAGTTAAAGATGTTCAAGAAGATACATTGAATTATGCTTTTGTTATTGGTAAAAATGATGAGTTTCTTTTAATTCAAGATAATAAAGGAATTATATATGAAAAAAATATATCTGGTTTAAATCCTGGTGATATGATAAAAACTTATGATGATATTAGTAATTTAAATGATTATGAAATTATTTCTGATGATGATTTTCCGTTAGCTTTTAATGATAATGGGATTTTTAAAGATTATTATAATATTTCTTATCAAAAAGTAAAAAATATGAGTTTGGATGAGAAAATTGGACAAATTTTACTTGTTAGATATCCATCCGAAAATCAGACCGATGTTTTAGAAAAATATCAATTTGGTGGTTATGTGTTTTATGCGAAAGATTTTAATGATAAAACTAAAGATGAAGTTATTAAAATGATTAATGATAATCAAAATGTGGCTAAAACGCCTATTTTAACTGCAGTAGATGAAGAAGGTGGTAAGGTTAATAGAATTAGTACTAATTCTAACTTAGCTAATGAACCTTTTAAATCCCCTAGGGAACTTTATTTATCTGGTGGTTTTGATTTAATCAAGGAAGATACTATTAAAAAAAGTAAATTACTTTATGAACTTGGTATTAATTTGAATTTAGCGCCTGTTGCTGATGTATCTACTAACCCTAATGACTATATGTATTCAAGAACACTTGGTGAAAACACTGATAAGACTAGCGAATATGTTAAAACGGTTATTAAATCTAGTAATGGTTTGGGTGTTACTTATACTTTGAAACATTTTCCTGGTTATGGTAATAATACTGATACTCACCAAGGAACTTCTTTGGATAATAGAAGTTATGATGATATTTTAAATAATGATTTACCTCCTTTTAAAGTTGGTATTGATGAAGGGGCTTTATCTATTTTAGTTAGTCATAATATAGTGAGTAGTATAGATTCTGATTTACCTTCTTCTTTATCTTATAAGGTTCATAATTTGCTTAGGGATAATCTTAATTTTACGGGCATAGTTATAACTGATGATTTAGATATGGGGGCAATCGGTGATGTTAAATCATCTACTGTTAAAGCTGTTTTAAGCGGGAATGATTTAATTATTACTACTGATTATGAAAGCAGTATAAATGCAATTAAAGAAGCTATTAATAATGGTGAAATTTCTGATAAATTAATTGATAAGACTGCTACTAGAGTAATCGCTTTTAAATATTATAAAGGCATGATAAAAGGATAATTTTTGAGTTATCCTTTTAAATTTCACCAATATATTCTAATAATTTTAAGAACATTCTGATAAATTTCTTATCTAAACCTAACTTGCCTAATTTTCTTATAGCAATTCTTTTTTTCTTAATTGGTTCTTCTCCAAATAATATTTCGTCTATTTTTTCTTTCATCTTTAATTCATTACTACCTGTAGCAATATTATATAATTCATCTATTCTCGTAATAAGATGATTAATTAAAATCATTACTATGATAAGGATAACCATATAATAAAAGCTAAACATAAAACTACCAAATACTGCAAAATGTACAACTAATAGAAGGATTTCTGGTAATAATAAAAATCCTATAACAAACATTATTAATAATTCTTTTTCATTTAATTTTTTCTTAATTATCATAAATATCAATCAAAAAATAAGCATTATAATCATTACATTATATACATCGGTAATTAAATATATAATCATATTCACATTAAATATTGTTACTCCAGATAAATATATAATACTTTGAGTAATTAATAATACAAATATAAATAGAGAAAACATTAATATAAATATCCTTAACACCTTTAATAGATTAGATATTTTATGATATGTTTGCATTCTTTTATTATTTCCTTCATCTTTCCAGTACTCCATAGCACTACTATCATATAAGTCTTTATATAACTGCTGGAGTTGGTAAAACACATTTAGCAGTTTCTTTAGGGATAGAAGCAGCTAAACATAGAAAAAGTGTTTACTTTATTACTTGTCATAATCTTATGACAAAATTAAATAAAGCACAAAAAGAAAATAGATTAGATAAGCAATTGCAACATTTAGCACAGTATAAATTGTTAATAATAGATGAAATTGGTTATTTACCTGTAGACCATCAAGGATCTAATTTATTATTTCAATTAATTGCTAAAAGATATATGACTAAATCTACAATTGTAACAACAAATATGCCGTTTTCAAGATGGGGGGGGAAGTATTTAGTGATAATACTTTAGCAAGTGCAGTATTAGATAGGTTACTTCATTATTCACATATTATAAGAATTACAGGTAATTTTTATAGAATTAAAGATAAAATTGTAGAATCTGACTCAAGAACAAATAAATATAATGAATAAAATTCTTTGTTTCTTTCTTATAAGAAAGAAAGCCTATCGGCGAGATAGACTTATAACACTGCTGGTTTCTTGTTTTACTTCTTTTTCATAAAAGAAGTAAAGCCACCGGCAGGTAGAAATATAATTTTCCTTAAATATTGAGAATGTGCTAGTAATAAAAATTATAAGTTTTTAACTTTGACATATTTTTAAGTTTTGATGTTGACATTTACATTTTAAATCCAGATTTACTTTTGAATTTTCTTTTCCCACCTTGGGGAGCAATTTCAAACTTATACTGAAATACCTTTCCTCTTTTTACTACATTTACTTTTCTCATTACACAATTCCTTACTTTATGTAAACGGAGTTATCTTTAACAAAAAAGTTAGCAAATGAATGCTAACTTTTTTGTTTCCAAAATTGTTTCCAAAAATTTTTCCCTTATTTTATAAGGCTTTTCAGAGGTTTTGGTAACATCTTTTTTAATTTTGGAAACAAAATGGAAACAAATCGACTATTTTTTATGATTTTTTGATTTTTAAAACCTTCGCAAACCCTTATTTTATAAGCTATTTACCACAGCAATTCTTATACTTTTTCCCTGAGCCACAAGGACATGGTTCATTTCTGCCAATTTTTTTTGATACTCTTTTAGGAGCTTTTTTTGTTTCTTCTTTTGTATCATTGGTTTTTATATTTTTGTTTTCATGTCTCTCTAGGTTTTGACGTACTTCAGCTTTTAATAAAAAGGTAGTAATTTCTCTATTAATTTGAGCTAACATGTTATCAAATAATTCAAATCCTTCTAAAGCATATGCTTGTAATGGATTAGTTTGAGCATAACCTCTTAATCCAATTCCCTCTTTTAAATGTTCCATTGCGTCTAATTGATCCATCCAGTTTTTATCGAGTATTCTTAAAGTTATTGCTTTTTCAAAATCATTTTGTATTTCTACTGGAATATCTTTTAATTTTTCTTCATAATCTTTAACTACTATTTTGTATATATAGTCAATTATTTCATCAACTGTCTTACTTTCTAATTCCTTTTTATTTAATTTTTTGCTCTTTAATAAATTAGCATTAAATCTCTCGATTATATTATCAATATCATTTATTGTTAATTTGTCCTCTGGCGGTATGTGACTCTTTACTTCTTGAGAAACGTACTCTTTAAATGTTTCTAATATTCTGTCTCGTATGCTTTCTTGATCAAGAATCTCATTTCTTCTTTCATAAATTATTTCTCTTTGTCTACTTATAACATTGTCATAATCCAATAGGGCTTTTCTTCTATCATAATTGAATCCTTCAACTCTTTTCTGCGCACTTTCTATATTTTTGGATAACATTTTATGAGTAATTGGTTGGTCTTCTTTTATTCCAAATGTTGTCATTATTGCCTTCATTCTATCTGACCCAAACCTTGCCATTAAATCATCTTCCATTGATATATAAAATCTTGTTATACCAGGGTCTCCTTGTCTGCCACTTCTTCCTCTTAATTGGTTATCAATTCTTCTTGAATCATGTCTTTCAGAACCAAGTACCATTAAACCGCCTAATTCTTTTACACCTTCTCCAAGTTTTATGTCTGTTCCACGACCGGCCATATTAGTTGCAATCGTAACAGCTCCTTTTTGCCCAGCGTTTTTAATGATTTCTGCTTCTCTTTCATGATTTTTAGCATTTAATAATTCGTGCTTTATTCCTCTCTTTTTTAATAGTGAACTTAATAATTCTGAACTTTCAATTGAAGCTGTACCCACCAAAATTGGTTGGCCTGTTTTATGCACGGTTTCAATAGTATTTGCTAATGCATTGTATTTACCTTTTATATTTATATATACTAAATCGTTCATGTCTTCTCTGATAACAGGCTTGTTTGTTGGAATTTCAATTACGTACATATTATATATATTTCTAAACTCTTCTTCTTCAGTCTTGGCTGTTCCTGTCATACCAGATAGTTTATTGTACATTCTAAATAAATTTTGGAAAGTTATTGTTGCCAGTGTTTTTGTTTCACTATTTATTGTTACTCCCTCTTTTGCTTCTAAAGCTTGATGCAATCCATCTGAATATTGTCTTCCATGCATTAATCTGCCTGTAAATGCGTCTACTATTATAATTTTATCGTTGTCTACAACATAGTCGACATCTTTTTTAAATGCATAATTTGCTGTTAATGCTTTATCTAAATTGTGTACTAACATTGCATTATTAATATCATATAGATTATCTACTTTTAAAAGTTTTTCTGATTTTTTAACTCCTTCTTCAGTTAATGTTACTTTCTTTGTCTTCTCATCTATTACATAATCATCTAATGTAAGACTTTTTGCAGCTTTATCTGCTAATATATATAAGTCCGCACTTTTACTTACGCCACCTGAGATGATTAGTGGAGTTCTCGCTTCGTCTATTAATATTGAATCGACCTCGTCAATAATTGCAAAATTCAAGCCCCTTTGGACTCTATTCTCACTTCTTACAACCATATTATCTCTAAGATAGTCAAATCCAAGTTCATTATTCGTAGTATATGTAATATCTTGATCATATGCTTGTTTCTTTTCTTGCGGCGTTAGTTCTTTTTTATTTATTCCTACGGTCACACCTAATAATTCATAAATTTTTCCCATCCACTCAGCATCACGGCAAGTTAAATATTCATTTACCGTAATAATGTGGACGCCTTTACCTTCTAGTGCGTTTAAATAAGCCGGCATTGTAGATGTTAATGTTTTTCCTTCACCAGTTTTCATTTCGGCTATATTGCCAAAATGTATTGCTAGTCCTCCGATTATTTGAACTTTAAATGGCTTTTCTTTTAATACCCTCCATGATGCTTCTCTAACTAGTGCAAATGCTTCAACTATTAAGTCATCTAAAGTTTCCCCATTAGATAGTCTCTTTTTAAATTCTTCTGTCTTTTCTCTAAAATCTGTGTCTTTTAATTTAGACATTTCTTCTTCTTTTTCTATTATTTCATCTGCTAATTTTTCAAATTTTTTTAGTTCTCTATTTTCATGATTAAATATGTTACTTAAAAATCCCATGTCATCACATCCTTAATGTTTATTTTAACATATTACTTGATTTAAAAAAAGCACTTTTCAGTGCTAGTTCGTTTCAATTAGACCGTAGTTTCCGTCATGCCTTTTATAAATGACACATATTGTATCTGTTTCTATATTCTTAAATACAAAGAATGTATGCCCTAATAATTCCATTTGCATGATAGCTTCTTCTTCATCCATTGGTTTCAAATATATTTTTTTTCTTTTTACAATTTCTTCTTCTATTGTTTCGTCTATATCAAAATTGTCTTTTATATTTTCTTGTCTAGATTTATCTATTAATTTTGTCTTATATTTTCTAAATTGCCTTTCTAATTTATCTATTATTAAGTCAATTGCAGCATATAAATCACTATGTGCTTCTTCTGCTCTTAAAAAATAACCTTTTGTCTGTATAGTAACTTCTACTCTTTGCTCTACACCATTAACTTTTATCAAAATTT
Organism: uncultured Bacilli bacterium; assembly: GCA_944358255.1. Taxonomy (GTDB): domain Bacteria; phylum Bacillota_I; class Bacilli_A; order RF39; family UBA660; genus CALVVN01. The sequence continues at coordinate 58,743 of CALVQQ010000001.1, forward strand.
TTGCTTCAACGTTTTCTGGATTATCTAAGTATTTATCCATCTTTGATAGTTTTTCTTCTATGTAGTCTTTTATTGAATCTGTTACTTGAATTTTTTCTCCACGAATTAAATATCTCATAATAATACCTCCTAATATAATATTATCACATCAGATAAAAAAAAACTACTATACAGTAGTTAATTTGACTTCTTTTACATTAATTGCTTGTCTACCTTTTGCTGTTTTGATTAATGTAAATTCAACTATGTCGCCTTCTTTTAATGACTTATAGCCCTCACACTCAATAGCAGAATAATGCACGAATACATCTTCATTTAATGCTTCTCCTGTTTCAATAAATCCATATCCCTTTTCATTATTGAACCATTTAACTCTGCCCTTGTTCATACTATCCACCTCTTTTCATATAAGCCTATCTTAAACTACCACTAAAAACATATCAAGATTTTCCGATCGTCAAAATCCGACATTTATACCGCAATTTTATTTTAATATATTTGTATTATATTATTTTTAATTTAGTTTCTTTTTGTAATTTTTTAGTCTGTATTTCATTTTTATTTTTTTTTATAAGATTTTTGTCGTTTTATACACTTTTTTTATTTTGTTATGCTTTTTTCACTCTCCAATTTAAAAATCTTGTTATATTATTTTACGTAAGGAGGAATTGTGAAAGATGTATTTGTAAATTCTTTAATGTATAGTGTTAATAAATATAAAGATTTTGATGATGTAAAACTGAAAGAAATTAAATATGGGATTGAATCTTTGTATTTGGCCGTATCAAAGACTATTGTGATTTTTTCTTTGGCTTTGTTACTGGGTTTATTTAAAAGCTTGTTGCATTTAATGATAGCTTATACACTTTTACGATTAAATGGTTTTGGATTGCATGCAAAAAAAAGTTGGCAATGTTGGGCCGGATCTATTTTTCTGTTTTTACCAATAGCCTATTTATGTTCGACTATTTATATTGAAAAGGAAATACAATTGATTTTGTCTAGTTTTTGTTTAGTTCTAATAGGAAAGTACGCGCCAGCTGATACAGAAAAAAGACCACTGATTAATATGTCAAAGCGTAGATTGCACAAAATTTTATGTGTTATTACAACTTTGATGTATATCATAGTTATAGCCAGCTTAAAAAATAATTATTATTGTAACATCTTGTTCTCGGCAATAGTTATTCAGACAATGTTAGTTTTACCAATTAGTTATAAAATATTTAAGTTAAGATATAACAATTATAAATCATATATTAAACAAAATTAGTAATTAACTTAAATATTTTTATAAAAGAAAAGGAGGTATATGATGAGAGTTTTTGCAAGCATAGTTTCAGCTTTAGGTACTTTTTTTGCTCTAACAACTAGTGGTGCTTCTTGGCTTGGTTGGTTTGATGAAGCTGAAATGCCTGAAAGTTTAATTAAATAATATTTAACGTATTATTAGTTGAAATGGCCATAAAAATGGCCATTTTTATTGTACTTGATTAGTGGATTTGATAAATAATTAAAAAAATAAGATGTTTTACGTATGGTTATTTCTTATTTTTAATTTTGTTACAAAATTTTTACTTTTGTTTATATATTGTTCATACTCAATTGTTGTAGAGGATCTTTTTAATTTCTGTGCTATAAATAACCCTATCCCTCTATTTTTCCCTTTTGTAGAATAATATTTTTCGTTAATGAGATTAATATTTACCTTATTACTAAAACTATTTTCTATATAAAAAACAATAAAATTATTTTCCATGTAAATATCTAATATGATCATCTTTTGATCGCTTTTATTTGCAGCTTCTATTGCATTATCTAAGAAAATATTTAACAATCTACATAATTTAGAATAATCTTTGGTGTTTCTTTCGTTAAGTAGATTATTTAAATTTTTTATACAATTAAATGTAAAATTTATATTATTTTTTTCGATAATGTTTATTTTGTAATATAATATTCCTTTTATACCTGCAGGTAAATAGCCTATATTCCTGTATTCTGTTTTATAAGATGTAGAATAGTTATTTATCAGTTCTTTTAAAAGTTTCTTAAATTCTATACTATTTTTGTCCTCATAACTATTTAATAGGACTAGATTATTTAGCATTTCGTGTTTGTTAATTCTATATTTATCAATCAAGAATTCATATTTCTTCATGTATTCTAAAATTATTTTTTGATTTTCTTCTACGTCTATAATTTTGTTTTTATATTTTATTAATATAGTCATGCAACTTAAAATGATAATACTAGAGACTAAATTGTTATAGTAATTTTTGATATTTATGTTAATTGTATAGATTATTATTATATATATTATAAACAAATAAAAAATGATTAGTAAGATTCTAACTATTACAGCTTGCTTATCTATAATTAAATATAAAATTTTATTTAAAAACTTTTTTGTGCTTTTTATGGATAATGTCAATATTAAATTTAAAACGACTAATATTGAAAACAAGTTTCTTATGACTAATGAGTTTATGCTAGTTATAATGTAACTATTAGAATTAACAATCAAAAATATAAATGAATATACCAATTCAAATAATATTTCTACACTATATAGTAATAAAACTGTTATAAATATATTTTTAAAATTATCTCTATAAATTGTTGTTATAAAAACGACATTTAAAAATAAATTTATAAATATTTTATACTCATTAAATTCAGATAAGCCAATATATATTTGTATTAATGAAAATAGTAATATTAATAATATATGATTTAATTCAATTTTTTCTTTTTGTCTTTTTGTTAATATTTTATAACCATAATATATTGCAAATACGCCAAAGCAAACACATAAATATGCAAATATATAGTTAATATCCATTTGCCATTAGTTCCTTTTTGTGAGTTTTAGATAAAAAATATATCTCTTCACCTGTTTCAAATATTATCTTATTATCTTTCCATACAAAAGCTTCGACTTTATCTAAATTAACCAAGCAAGCTTTATGCGTAAATTTAAATCTACCGTCTAATTTTTGTGCTAAATCGGATATGTTCATTATAACTTTATATTTTTTGTCATTTATAGTATTTATAATGCATTTTCTCTCAACAGTATCTCTATAAATATATAGTATTTTGTTTATATCAATGTTATAATCAATGCCTTTATATTTAAACTTTAATGTTTTTCTACTAGCAATTTGTTTTAAACATATATCAAATAGTTCAAATAAATTTTTCTCTGCTTCATACTGTTTGTTAACAAAGTCTAATATTTGTAATCTTTGCTTAAAAGTATCATATGCCATGCCACCATTTACAGTAAATATTATAATTGGGCTTGTCCAATCTGTTTCACGAACTTTTCTTGACAGATCTATTGCATTTGTATTTGGTAGTTCAAAATCAAATATATAAATATTGTTATTTTCTGATGTTGAAATTAAAATATCTAGCTCTTGCGTTCTTTTTTCAAATTCAATTATGTCAAACTCCATTTTGTTTTTCATCATATAATTTAATATTATATTTTTTATTTTCTTTCGATGAATTTTATTATCTTCGACAACCACAAAATTTATCATTTATATCCCCTTTACCTTAATTTTACGGTATATAATATAACATATTTTTATTTAAAAATAAAGGATTTATGATACCATTTAAACATAATCAAGTATGTGACTTTTTCAAACTTAAATATTTTTTTCTTGTAGATTCTCCACCTCTAATATGTCTTAAATAAATATGTTTTTTTAGAATTTTATCTACTGATAAAAATAGGTCTGCGTCTATATCTTTTAATCTACCTTGTAAGTCTTTGTGAACAGTACTTTTGCTTACATTATATTTTTTGGCAATTTCCCTGATTGTTAATTCTGTCTTCAATATATATTTTGCTTCGTTTTTTACTCTTTCTTGTATTTCTTTTTTTATTTTAAACACCCCTAGTTAATTTTATTGTTATTAATAAAAAAAAGACCTATAGGTCTGCAATGTTTAATGTATAAAAATTTTCTGGATCCATTAGTTCTCCGTTATAATAAACTTCGAAATGCAATGATGTTGTGTAATTGGTATTTATTTTTGATGTTCCACTTGTCCCAATTATTGTTCCTTGATTAATTGTACTGCCTTCTTTTAAATCAATATTGTCAATTCCCTGATATACTGTTATTAAATTTTTGTCATGTTTTAATTTTACAATATTTCCTAGTGTGGGATCAGTTTCCACTGATATTACTTCTCCGTCTAATACTGCCACAACATCAAAGACTGTGTCACTTACGTAATCTACGCCTGAGTTTTGCATATATGTGTTTTCATAAAATATTATGCTATTTTGTTGTCTTTCTTCATCTGCTTCAAAGTCATAAAAATATTTTCCTACTTTAACATCCTCGGATAGAAATGGCTTGATTATAGTTGTTTGCGTTTCAACTACCGGTACGATGTTTTCAAATTGTGCATCTACAGCATAATTATAATCTTTTGGTATCGTTAAGTATTTGTTAATACTTGATATAACTAATAAAATGCTTGCTACTATTAAAACCACTGCAGATATGTAGATTGATGGTATTATCATTTTCTTTGCTTTAATCATTGTTTCACTCTCCTACTTATAAGTGTGAACAATTTTTTGTTATTTATGCATTTATTTTATTAGTTCTATTCCTGTATAGTAATGTTTTAATATTTCTTCGTAGTTATAGCCAAGTTTTGCTAGTTCATTAGATCCATATTGGCTCATTCCTACTCCGTGTCCGTATCCTTTTGTAGTAATTTTTACTGTGTATTCGTTGATTGTAATTTCAAAATCTGTAGATCTTAAATTGAGTAGTGTTCTTATTTCTGTTCCTTTAAATTTACGGTCATTAATTGTTATTTCATCAATTCTATTTGTTTCATTTTTGATAATATTGGTAATTTTTATTTCTTTTGTTTCTGGTAAATTTAATTTTTTTAAAAAATCACTTTTAGTAATTTCTATTGTTTTATTAAATTGAGTGGTATTTTTGTCGTAGTTAGAATCGACACTAACTAAATAATCTAATTTTTCACCAAACACATTTTCTACGTTTTCTGTTTTTCCATTTGATGTGGAAAAATAAAGCGCTTTTATGATTTCTCCATTATATGTCATATACTCGTCTTTTGTTTCTTTTACTGCTTTTTCAATTTTACTCTTATATTCATTATAATTATTTCCCCATTTTTCTTTTAGTTCGTTTTCATCACTATAGCATTGGTCATTTGTTGTTGATGAGATAATGTAATTTTCATTATTTTCTAATTTGTTTAACAAATATGTTCTTGCTGCTACAGCTCCCGCTTTTAAAGCTTCTTCTTCAAATAGTGCTGGCATTTCACATCCAACTACTCCTATTAAATATTCTTCAATATTCATTTCGTATATGTTAGTGTCTTTGTTGACTTTTACTACTTTACTTGTTTCTGTACTTGTATAAATTTTTTCGACTTTTACTTCACTACCTTTTTGAAAGCACAATAAAATAAGTAGTACTATTATGGTAAAAGAAAAGAATATATATATATGTTTTGATTTCATATATTTATATATTCTTATTTTTTTGTTTTAGAACAATTTTTTTCTAATTTTTGTATTTTTTTTATTCTATTGTCGTAGTTTGGTTGATTTAGAAATTCAGTTTGCATGAATTTATCTACCATATCTTTTATAATTAGCATGCTTTTTTTGGCACTAAAACTTATTACATTTGCATTGTTGTGTGCTTTTGCATAGTATGCATCTTCTTCGTTATCAATTTTAGCGCACATTATTCCTTTGATTTTATTTGCTGCTATGCTCATTCCTATTCCTGTGCCACAGATTAAAATTCCAAAATCTAATTTATCTTTTTTTATACCTTTACATAATAATTCTGCATAATCTACATAGTCTACTATTACTCCTGAATCTGTTCCATAATCTATAACTTCATTTTTTTTGTTTAGATATTTAATAAGTTTCTTCTTTACTTCGTATCCTCTGTGATCACTTGCAATTCCTATTTTCATTTTACCACCAATTTTATTATATCATTTACTATTATTATTTAAAATAAAAAAAGACTTATTTGCCTTTATTTTATTCCATATTTATCTTTAAATTTTTGAACATTTCCTGTTTTTGCTGTCATGTGTTTTCCAGTATAAAATGAATGACATTTTGGACATGTTTCTAATTGTATCTCCTCTAGCGTTGATTTTGTTGTAAATTCATATCCGCATGCACATTTTACTTTGCATTCTTTTAGTTCTGGATGAATTCCTTTTTTCATTTTCATTCTCCTTTCGCCATAGTTAATGTTAACTATAGAAACTCTTTATGTATCATATCATTTTTTGGCAATTTGTCAATGTTTTTATATGATATTTTCTTTTTCTATTAGTTTTATGATTTCGTTTGATATTAAGTTATATCCTTCTAATGATGGAAATACGTTATTTTTGTTTGGTAAATATTGAGTTTTGTTTTTGAATATTTGATATATATCTACGTAATATATGTTTTTGTCTAATAATTCGTTAAATTTTAGGTCTATGTAATTAAATATTGAATCCATTGTAGTTTCATTCGTTTGGGAAAATGGTATTGGGTTATAGTATCCAACTAAAATAATGGGCTTTTTATTATACTTTCTAATTGTAGTAATTAGGTTGTCCATGTCAATAAACATTTGATCTATATATTCAATTATTTTTTGTTTATTTCCTATTTTTATTTTATCGTTGTATTGCTTTAGTTTGTAAAAAAGTTCGTCACTTCCTATAGAAATTGTAATTAAGTCTGCTTGCTTAAGCATGTGTGTTATTGTTAAATTTTCTTCTGTTTTTGTTGTCTCTATGTTATTAATATCATTTATTAAATCTGTTATTCTGTAATCTGATTTGGTAAATGTTTTATAATTTGTGTTTGTTTCTTCTTTCTTCGATAGATATTTGTAAATGTAATCGGTGTAACTTTCTCCAAATGTATCAAATGGAGTTTGTCCTTTTGCGGTTCCATCTCCTAATGCTAAATAGGTTATGCTGCTGTTTGAAGTTATTTGATATATTGTAAAAATTATTATTGCGCTTATAAAAAAAATTACAAATTTAATGTATTTCATATTATCATTTCCTTTGTAATAATTTTATTTATATTTCTTCTATTTTAGCACCAACTTTTTGTAGTTTTGTTACTATGTCTTCATAACCCCTTAATATATGTTCTGTATTATCTATTATTGTTGTTCCTTTTGCAATCAATCCTGCTAAAACTAGGCTTGCTCCACCTCTTAAATCACTTGCATATATTTCTTTTCCAATTAATTCTGTTTTTCCTGTTATTGTTAAAGTGTTCCCATTATATTCTGTTTTAGCTCCCATCATGTTTAAATATTCTGTATTTTTAAACCTACTTTCGTATATTGTTTCAGTAATAATTGAAGTTCCTTCTGCTTGCGTTAATAATGTGGTGAATGGTTGTTGAGCATCTGTAGGAAATCCTGGATATACAAGCGTTTTTATGTTAGATGGTTTTACTTTTTTTATTTTTGATATTGAAATCTTGTTATTATCTATTTTATAGGTTGCTCCTACTTCTACAAGTTTGTCTAATACTGCGTTTATGTGCTCTTTAATTACGCCATCAATAGTTAAATTTTTTCCTATTAAAGCTCCAGCAATTAAATATGTTGATGCTTCTATTCTATCGGGAAATACTTCTATAATACCTTTGTCTAGTTCTTTCGTCCCTTCTATTGTTATGGTACTTGTTCCTGCACCTGTTATATGTGCTCCCATATTTATTAGAAAGGCTGCAATATTAACGATTTCTGGTTCTTTTGCAGCATTTTCTATTATAGTTGTTCCATTTGCTCCTATAGCTGCAAGCATCAAGTTTATTGTTGCACCAACACTAGCAAAGTCTAAATATATTTTTGCACCTATTAGTTCTTTTGCTGTAAGTGTGTATTTGTTTTTTTCTTGTTTTATTTTAACTCCTAATTTTTGAAAACCTTTTAAATGTAAATCTATTGGTCTATTTCCTATTTTGCATCCACCAGGAAATGATATTTCTGCTTTTTTGAATTTTGCTAACATTGCTCCCATATAATAATATGACGCTCTCATCATTTGGCTTAATTCTTCTGGTATTTGATGATATTTTATTTTTGATGTGTCTATAGATATAGTATTATCCTCAATTGTTATTCTACAGTTTAATAACTTCATTATTTCGATTAAATATTTTATGTCATTTATTTTTGGCACATTTAATATTGTACTGCTTGTTTTTGCCAGTATTGCAGCTGGTATTAATGCAACAGCACTATTTTTTGCTCCACTTATTTTTATAGTTCCAGTTAATTCATGTCCTCCTTCAATTTTTAATTTAGACATTTTAAACCTCCCTTTATGCTTTGTTGTTACTTCCAAATACATGTATTAAATTTGATACAACTTTTTTTATCTCTACTCCTGTTGATTTTATTATGAAAACTGGGTCTGTTTCGTTTGGATTATCATTTAAAAATTTTCTTATTGATTTAGTCCAAGCTTGCTTGAGTTCAGTATTTATATTTATTTTTGCTACTCCTTTAGCAATGCTCTTTTTGAAGTTTTCATCACTTAATCCAGATCCTCCGTGCATAACTAATGGTGTATCTATTTTATTTTTTATTTCGTCCAATAATTCAAAATTTAGTTTTGGTTCTCCTTTATATACACCATGTACTGTTCCAAATGATGGAGCAATTAGATGTGCATTTGTTTCTCTTTTAATTCTTTCTATATCTTTAATGTCTGAATAAACTATTCCTTCATTACCATTTTTTCCGATTGTTCCTACTTCACATTCTATAATTGTATTTGGATTTTCTAGGACTAAACTTTTTGTTATTTTAATGTTTTCTTCTAATGGATATGCTGAATAATCTATCATAACTGAATCAAAACCTGCCTTTATGGCTTTTTCGCATGATTCTTTACTCTTTGCATGATCTAAGTGTAATATTACAGGAATTGTTATATTTAATTCTTCTATTAGCGTATCTACAATGTTTCTTGCCACTTTAAATCCTCCTAAATGGTTGGCAACCTTTTCGCTAACACCTAATATAACAGGTGACTTTTCTTTTTCACATTCTTCTAATATGTATCTAGTGTATTCTGCATCTATCGTGTTAAATTGAGGAATGGCATAACCATTTTTATATGCTTTTATAATTTCTTCGTATTTTTTCATATTATCTCCCATTTTCAATATATTATTTTGATGTTATTAAGTCAATCATATGTTATTGCTATTTACATAAAAAGTATATTATTAATGTAAATATTATTATAATTGATATTATTTTTGCATTTTGTTTTGATTTTTGTGTTATATATTTTCCAAGCAAAAAACCACCTAAAGTAAATAAAAAACTAAAGATGGAAAAGTAGATACATGAAAGTATTATATTGGAAGTTATATATGTAATCCCAGCTCCTATAAGTAAACTATCTATGGATACTAAAAATGAAAAAGTTATAGTTTCTATTAAACTTAAGTCTTTTTCTATTATTTCTTCATTATATGACTTTATCATTTCTATTAGTATTATTATTAGAGTTACTATGAGTATGAATTTTGAATCAAGCATGTATTTGTTTGTAATGAAATTTCCTATTATTAGACCTATTAATGGCATAAAAAAATGGAAAATTCCAACGGTAATAGATATTGTCATTATTTTTTTCTTTTTAATGTTTAATAGTCCATATGCTACTGATAATGTGAATGCGTCTATACTTAAACTTATAGCTATTAATATTATTGTTAATTGTTCCAAACTTCTCACCTATTTAAGTATAGTTTTTATTTTTTTATTTATACTTAATTAATTATTTTTGAAATTAAATTTTTTAGAAAAAAAGTGTATTCTACTTTTTCATTATCGTCGTTTTCCATCATACATAGTGGTGGAAATAATACACACCAAAAGTTACTTCCTTCTGCATTTCCTATTTCAACTACTAATGATTCGTAATATCCTTCTTTGTATGTGTTACCCATAAATTCTTTTTCTGGAAAATAATTTAATCCATAATTTACTTCTACGTCTTTATTATAATTTATGTTTTTTTTAGTTATTTCTATGTTTTCTTTTATATTTTCAAGATTGTTTATTATATTTTCTCTTGTTTCTTCAATTGAATTTGCTTCCATTATTTTTTTTAAATCTTTTTCTACGCTTTTTTGTATTTGTTCTTTGGCATTTATGTCTTCTGCACTGTTGCTATTTGGGATAATTCTGTATCTTATTGATTCTTCTGGTATTGTTATGTATTTTTTGTCTTCGGTATTGTAAACTATTATTAATATTATTATTCCTAAAGCAATTAGTATTTTTTTCATTAAAAAACCAACCTTTCTATTTCATGTTGGTCTTATTATTATTTTTTTATTCATTAAATATAAATAAATATCTTGTTTTATTTGTTAAATCTTTTTCAAAACTATATTTTAAGTTATAGTTTATTAATTTTTTTTCTAGAATTTCTTTTTGTGTTTCGTGTATCTCGATGGCTATGAATCCACCTTTTTTTAGATATTCTTTATATTCATTTATTATTTTTAATATGTGTTTAGTTCCATATTTTCCACTAATTAATGCTCTACGTGGCTCATGTTTTACTATTTTTGTTAATTTTTCTGTTGTTGGTATGTATGGAGGGTTTGTTATTATCACATCAAAATTTTTTTCGTTAATTTTTTTAAATAAATTACTTTTTATAAATTTTATTTTTACATTGTTTATTTTTGCATTTTCTTTTGCAACTTTTAGGGCTTTGCTTGAAATATCGCTTGCCACAATCACGCTATTATCAATTTCTTTTTTTAAAGTTATTGCTATGCATCCACTTCCTGTACATAAATCTAATATTTTTATTTTTTTGTTTTTTATTTTTGTTTTTATGTAATTAATAGTTTTGTATATTAAAGTTTCTGTTTCATAACGTGGAATTAATACTTTATTGTTAACTTTTATTTTATTTCCATAAAAATCTACATATCCTATAATATATTGCGATGGATATTCTTTTTGAATTTTTTTTATGTTTTTTGATGTGTATTTTCCAGTACTTTTTAATTCTTCTATTTCTCTTTGTGATATTAAATCTTCTATTTTAAGCATTTTCTACTTCCATTTTTCTTCTCGTATCTTCAGTAATTAATGCTTCTATTATTTCGTCTAGGTTTCCTTCCATAACTTTGTCTAAATTCATAACTGAAAAATTTATTCTGTGGTCTGTCACTCTATTTTGTGGATAATTGTATGTTCTTATTTTTTCAGACCTGTCTCCTGTACCTATTTTGATTTTTCTATTGTTTTCTTCTTTTTCTTCTTGTTCTCTTAGTTTTTGTTCATAAAGTCTTGTTTTTAAGATTTGTAAAGCTTTTTCTCTATTTTTTATTTGGCTTCTTTCATTTTGGCATGTTACAACTGTATTTGTAGGTAAGTGTGTAATTCTCACAGCTGAGTCTGTTGTGTTAACGCTTTGTCCTCCCGCTCCACTGCTTCTAAATACGTCTATCTTTATATCGCTTTCTTTTATTTCTATATCTACTTCTTCTGCTTCTGGCATAACTAAAACTGTTGCTGTGGATGTGTGTATTCTGCCTTGGCTTTCAGTGACTGGTACTCTTTGAACTCTATGTGAGCCGCTTTCGTATTTTAGTCTTGAGTATACGTTGTCGCCTTTAAGCATAAATTCAACTATTGTAAATCCTCCGTTATCACTGTGAGATTCATTTATTACTTCTATATTCCAGTTTTCTTTTTCCGCATATTTTGTGTACATTCTGTATAAATCTCCAGCAAATATGTTTGCTTCATCTCCGCCAGCTGCACCTCTTATTTCTACTATTACATTTTTTCCGTCATTTGGATCTTTAGGTAATAGCATTATTGTAAGTTGTTCAGTTAATTTTTCTATTTTTTCAGTTAAATCTTTTATTTCTTCATTTGCAAAATTGATCGTCTCTTCATCTGTTGATTCTTTTAACATCTCTTTGGCTGTCTCTAAATCTTCTTTTGCCTGTTTGTACTCCTTGTACTTGTTTATTATTTCTTCTAAAGAGGTTCTTTCTTTAGATAGTGTTTTCATTTTGTTAAAATCAGTGTAAACTTCTTCTTTTAATAGTTCTTCATTTAAATAATTATATCTTTCTAATATTATTTCTAGTCTTTCTTCCATTATATTCACCTTTCTTTATTTTTGTATTTAAATACGGGTGGCTATAATTCGTCTTCTAATTCATTTTCGTCTATAACTACTAAATCTTTTAAATCATCTTCTGTTTCATCATCATCTATTTCTTTGTTTTCGTCTAAATAGTTTTCTTCTGTTTCTTCTTCAATATCGTTATGAATTATTTCTTCATCTAACTCATCATCTTCTTCTTGCTCGATTTTTATTGAATGATTTTCTCTTAAGTCCCAGCATCCTTTATCTAGTTGTATAAATCTTTTTTCTGTGGCTAATAATGTGAAGAAATCAGCGATTTGCTCTTCATAGGCTTTTTCATCTAAATTTTGTAGTTCACAAATTGTTTTAAATAAATCTGTGGTTTTCATTTTTTTGCCTTTTTCTTTTAATATTATATATGCTAAATCATCAAACGATAATGTTTCAATTTCTTCTTTAGTTATTGTTTTTAATTTCATTTTTTCTCCTCTCACTTATCTCCTAAAATTATACTTGTATTTTATATAAAATCAAGTATTTTATTAATCTTTTTTATTATATTCTTTTTTTTATATTATATTAGTTAATTTTGCTTATATTTTTTTATTTTTTTTTAATAATAAAAATAGTGATTAATATGAAATATTTTAGAAAGTTTTTGTTCGTTGTAAAAGTTTTTGTTTTTTTATTTTTTGTCTTTATTTTGGGAAATGTTGCTCTTTATTTATATGCTTATATTACTCCAAAAATTGATATTAACTCCAATAATTCTATAGTTTTCTATGACAATGAAGGTAAAAGTTTTTTTGAAAGTTCTTCAGAAAATAAATGGGCATCAATTAGTGATATTTCTAAATATGTTATTGATGCAACTGTTGCAACAGAAGATAAAAATTTTTATATTCATAAGGGTTTTGATTTTTTAAGAATTGCTAAAGCTTTTTATATTAATTTTAAAAATGGTAATATATCTCAGGGTGCTTCTACTATTTCTCAACAATATATAAAGAATTTATATTTGACTTTTGATAAAACATGGGATAGAAAAATTGAAGAGGCTTTTTTGACATTAGAATTGGAAACTCATTATACTAAAGATGAGATTTTAGAGGGATATCTAAACTCTATAAATTATGGTTCAGGGCAATATGGTATAGAAAATGCTAGTAAGTATTATTTTAATAAAAGTACTTTGGATTTGTCTTTGGCTGAAGCAAGTATTCTTGTTGGTATTCCAAAAAATCCGTCTTTGTATAATCCTATTTATAATTTGGAAAAAGCAAAAAAAAGACAAAAAATAGTTTTAGATAGTATGTTAGAAGAGGGATACATTACAGAAGAAGAAAGAGATATTGCTTATAATACTGAATTGGTATTCTATGGTCATGATGACCCTGAATCTGTGCTTAGTATTAATTATTATAAGGACGCTGTTTTACAGGAATTGCAAACTATATCTAGTATTCCAGATTCGTTGATTGAGTCGGGCGGTTTGCATATTTATACTAATTTGGATATTGATGCTCAGAAGAAGATGGAAAATATTATTAGTGAAGAGATGGCTGGACAAAATGATTATCAAGTGGCTAGTATTGCTGTGGAACCTAGTACAGGCAAAGTTATTGCTTTAGTAGGTGGTGTTGATTATAATACTAGTGAATTTAATCGTGTGACTCAGGCAGAAAGACAAGTGGGCTCTACGGTTAAACCTATTTTGTACTATGCAGCATTGGAAAATGGATTTACGGCTTCTTCAACTTTTACAAGTGAGGCTACTACTTTTAATATGGGTAATGGTAAAACCTATTCCCCTAAAAATTATGGTGAAAAATATGGTAATAGGGACATTTCTCTTGCTACTGCAATAGCTTATTCAGATAATATTTATGCTGTTAAAACTCATCTTTTTTTGGGTGAAAATGTTTTGGTTGAGACTGCTAAAAGAATGGGTATTGAAAAAAAACTTCAAGCTAATGCTTCTTTAGCATTAGGTACTGAAGAAATCTCAATGTTAGATTATAGTAATGCTTACGCTACTTTAGCTAACTATGGTGTTAAAAATGATGTTTATTTAATCAGTAAGATTACTGATAATGATGGTAATATTTTATATGAACATGAATATAAAGAAGAAACTGTACTTAATAAACGTGATGTATTTATATTAAATGAACTTTTAAGTAATACTTATAATTATGATTTTGTTGATTACTCTTCTCCAACTATGTTAACTATTAGTAATTTGTTAACTAAGAAATATGCTGTTAAAAGTGGTAGTACTAATACTGATTATTGGGCAGTGGGTTATAATCCCGATATGCTCGTGATGGTTTGGAATGGATATGATGATAATAGAGACACTTCATCTGGTCAATCTAAAATTACAAAAAGGATTTGGGCTAGAACTATTGAAAGTATTTTGGAAAATAGTGATTCTAGTTGGTACGATATTCCTAGTGGTGTAACTGCTTATTTGGTAAATCCTGTTAGTGGCCAACTTTCTGAAAGTGGTAAGAAAACTTTACTTTTTTATATTAAAGGTACTGAACCGAGTATTAATTCTAATGCGTTTAATAAATTATTTTTAAATTAAAAAATGTAGGAAACCTACATTTTTTAGTCTTTTTTTATTTTTATTATTATTTGGTACATATCTTCAAAGTCAAATTCTTCAGATTCAACGTTTAATCCTAAGTCGCGTAGTTTGTTAATTGTTTCTCTAGATGCGTTTATTGCTGTTGAAAAATTATTATTTGTACTTGGTTGTGAATTTTCTATTATATTGTTTTCTGCTTTCATTTCTCTAAATTCATTTATTATTGAATTTGATGATGTTATTTCTGGCTGTTGATTAGCATTTGGGGTAAAAAAGTCCATTACTTCAGGTTTTTCTGGCTCGATGAAAGGGGTAAATGGAACTTTTGATTCGTCTACAATATCTCCCATATTTACATTGGCTTCTGTTCCTTCTAAATCTATCTTCTTTTGTGGTAATGGATCGAATTGGCGTTGATCTTCTATTTCATTTTCTTTCTTTAAAAGCATATCTATATTCGCTGGTTCTGGTGTTTTTATTATATCTTCTGAATGTGATTTTATTTCCTCCGTGTTTACATTAAATATGTTGTCATTTAATGATGTATTCTCAAATGTGCTATCATTCGTCACATTTGCATCGGCGCTGTTGTTTGTTTGTGTTGGAGGTACTTCAAAAGTTGGGCTTACATTTACGTTTTGATTATCAAATATGTTACTTTTTTCTTCAATTGGTGTAGAATTGTTTATTGGTGTTCCTAATAATTTAGATATTTCTTCGTCAGTTTGTCTTACTGTTAATCTTTCGCTTATTATTCTTCTTAACATTTCAATTTGAATGTTTTGATCAGTGATTGTCAATAAACTTCTAGCATGTCTTTCGCTAATTTTATTTTCTAATAATGCATCTTGAACTTCTTGACTTAAATTTAATAATCTTAATTTGTTAGCAATTGTTGGCTGACTTACTCCCATTCTCGCAGCTAATTCTTCTTGTGTTATATATCCCTTATCAAGTATTTTTTTGTATGATTGCGCTTCTTCTATTGCAGTCAAATTTTTCCTTTGTAAATTCTCTACAACTGCTATCTCTGCACTTTTGTTATCATCTATTTCTTTAATTATTGCTGGTACTTTCGTTAATCCTGCCATACATGCTGCTTTATATCTTCTTTCTCCGGCAATTATTTCATATTTATCGTTCAGTTTTCTTAAAACTAATGGCTGAATAATTCCATGAATTTTAATTGATTCTGCTAAATCTTTTAATGCTTTTTCGTCAAAAGCTAGCCTTGGTTGAAATCTGTTTGGAATTATATCTTCAACAGAAACCTCTATAATTGCATTTGTTATATTATTTTCACTACTATTCACTGATTATCAGCCCCTTCCATTCTATTATCATTTTAAATTATTTTTGTTTATTTTTCAAGTCTTTTATAATTTTGTTGTATTCTCTAGGATATATATCGGATGTTGTATTGATTTTTTGGATTATGGGTATTGATCGGCTACTATTTTCTATAGGTAACTTATATGTTTTTATTTCTATAAGTTGAGCATTTAGTTTTTCTAAAATGTTTAATCCTTCATTTATTTCTCTATCTATTTCTCCTTTGAGTGGCAAAAAATATCCTTTAACTTTTATCATAGGTATAATAATTTCTGATATTATGTTTAGATGTGATACTGCTCGGCATGTTGCTATTTCATATTTTTCTCTTGTAGTTTTGGCATATTTTTCGGCTCTTTCATTGATTATTTGTACGTTATCTAGTGATAAAGTTTCTTTAACTACAGTAAGAAATGAACATTTTTTGGAATTTGCTTCTATTAAATCTATTTTCAAGTTTTTAAAAATTATTGCTAATACTATTCCTGGAAATCCAGCACCTGTTCCAACATCAACTAAATTGTTATAGTTATATAAATTTATTGCTTTTTGTATTGCTAAACTATCATAAAAATGTTTTAAATATACTTCATTTTCTTCAGTAATTCTCGTTAAGTTAAATTTTTTATTCCATGTTACTAATAAATCAAAATATTTGTTTAATTTGTTTAACATTTCATCTGTTATTTTTATTCCTAATTCTTCTACTTTATTTTTAAATTCTTCTTTATTCATTTGGATATTCCTTTTTTAAATAAACTAGTAGCATTGATATATCCGCTGGATTTACACCGCTGATTCTAGTAGCTTGGCCAATTGTAATTGGTCTTATTTTTTCTAATTTTTGTTTTGCTTCTGTTGCTATATTTCTAACGTTTTCATAATTAATATCTGCTGGTATTTTTTTGTTTTCTAGTTTTAACATTTTTTCTATTTCTTTTTTTGTTTTATTTATGTATCCTTTATATTTTATTTCAATTTCTATCTGTTCTCCTGCTTTTTTATCAATTTTTTCATTTAGTATTTTTTCTATGTGTTTCATTGTAACTTCTGGCCTTTTTAGTAATTCGTATAATGATATTTTACTTGTTATCTTTTGTAATTTCATTTGTTCTAATTCTGCATTTATTTTGTTTGGTGTAACAAATATATTTTTTAATTTTTCTTCTAAAATTTTTATTTTTTCTTTTCGTTTTTTATATATTTCGTATTTTTCGTCGTTAATTAAGCCTATTTTTCTTCCAATTTCAGTTAATCTAAGGTCTGCATTATCGTGCCTTAATAATAGTCTAAATTCTGCACGAGATGTTAGTAATCTATACGGTTCTGTAATTCCTTTGTTTATTAAGTCATCTATTAATACCCCTATATATGCTTCACTTCTTTTTAATATTAATGGTTCTTTGTTTTCTAATTTTAATGTTGCGTTTATTCCAGCAATTAACCCTTGAGCTGCGGCTTCTTCATAACCGCTTGTACCGTTGATTTGTCCAGCAGTATATAAATTTTCTATTATCTTACTTTCAAGTGTTATTTTTAATTGTGTTGGGTCTATTGCATCGTATTCTATTGCATATCCATATTTTGTTATTTTAGCTTTTTTTAAACCATTCATGGTATGTATTAGTTTTTCTTGTAATTCTGGTGGCATTGTTGTTGAAAATCCGCTTACATACACTTCTATTCCATCTTTTCTTTCAGGTTCTATAAATATTTGATGCCTATCTTTGTCTCTAAATTTTACTATTTTGTCTTCTATTGATGGACAATATCTAGGCCCTACTCCTTTTATTAAACCACTATATAATGCACATTTATCTAAATTGTTTAATATTATTTCATGTGTTTCAGATGTGGTATATGTTAAATAACATGAAATTTGGTCTTTTATTTTATATTTTGGTTTATAAAAGTTACTAAATGTTAGTAATGTGTTGTCTCCTTTTTCTTCTTGCATTTCTGTGTAATTTACTGATGTTTTTAAAACTCTAGGTGGTGTTCCTGTTTTTAATCGAATTAATTTAATTCCGTTCTTTTCTAAGCTTTTACTTAAGTATAATGATGGCTTTTCTCCATGTGGCCCACCTTTTTCTTTATTGTGTCCTACTAGTATATCTGCATTTAAATATGTTCCAGTGGTTAAAATAACTATTTTAGATGATACTTTTTCATTTGATTCTGTTATTATTCCTTTAACTTTTTTATTTTCAACTATAATCTCTTTTACTAAATCCTCTAATATTGTTATATTTTTGTTACTTTTTAATGTTTTTATCATATTTTCAGGATAAATTGTTTTGTCTGCTTGACATCTTAACGATCTAACTCCTGGACCTTTTTTTGAATTTAACATTTTTATTTGCAAATGTGACTTATCTGCATTTTCTCCCATTTCTCCGCCTAAGGCATCTATTTCTCTAACAACTATGCCTTTTGCTGATCCACCTATAGATGGGTTACATGGCATATCTGCTATATTATTTATATTTCCAGTAATTAGTAATGTCTTATATCCTTTTCTTGCACTTGCAAGCGTTGCTTCACATCCTGCGTGCCCACCACCTACTACTATAATGTCATACATTTTTTCCACCTATTTTCCCAAACAAAATTTGCTGAATATTTCATCTAATAATTCTTCTTTATATGTTTCGCCTGTAATTTCTCCAAGTTTATCCCATAATCTCTTTAAATCTATTTCAATTAAATCGATATCAGTTCCTTGATTATTTGCTTTTTCAATTTGCTTTATAATTGTCATGCATTCTTTTATTAATGAAATTTGTCTTGCATTAGATAAATATGTATAGTCGCTGTTTGCAATTTTATCTAATTTAAA
>CALVQQ010000002.1 GCA_944358255.1 uncultured Bacilli bacterium
ATTTTGTTTGACTTTTAATACTTTATTTTATATAATCATAATCGGTACATTTTGAAATGGAGTTATATTGCTGTGGGAAGGCGTATATAATGAAGTTAAGAAGGAGATAAAATGAAAACATTTATGTTAAGAAAAGAGGATGTTGTTACTAAATGGTATTTAATTGATGCCGAAGGTAAGACATTGGGTAGTGTTGCTACTAAAGCCGCTCATATTTTGCGTGGTAAGCATAAAGTGACATATACACCTCATATTAATTGTGGAGATGCTGTTATCATTATTAATGCATCTAAAGTTAAGTTAACTGGTGATAAGTTAAATAAGAAAATTTATTATAATCATAGTGGATTTCCAGGTGGTTTAAGAGAAAGAACTGCTAAAGAAATGAAAGAAAAATATCCAGTAGAAATGGTTGAAAGGGCTGTTAAAGGTATGTTGCCTAAGGGTCCATTGGGTAGAGATATGTTTAGAAAGTTATATGTTTTTGAAGGCGCTGAACATAATCACGAAGCTCAAAAACCTGAAAAGATAGAGTTGTAGGAGGAATGGTATGGCAGAAAGTAAAGTTTGGAAAGCTACAGGTAGAAGAAAAAGAAGTATAGCTCAAGTGTCAATGTCTTATGGTAAAGGTTCTATAACTGTTAATGGTGAAGATGTAAATTCTTATATGCCTTATGAGACATTAGTTATGGATTTAAAGCAACCTTTAGTTTTAACAGAAAATGATGGTAAATTTGATATTTCTGTTAAAGTTAATGGTGGTGGATTTAATGGTCAAACAGGGGCAATTAGATTGGGTATTGCTCGTTGTTTGTTACAAATTGATCCAAATAATAGAACCGTACTTAAGGAAACTGGTATGATTACTAGAGATTCTAGAATTAAAGAACGTAAAAAATATGGTTTGAAGAAAGCTAGAAGAGCTCCACAATTTAGTAAGAGATAGAATTTGTTTAAACTCTGTGAAATACAGAGTTTTTTTGTGCCTGAATTTATTGTGAAAATGCTAGAATATATTGTTTTAGTATGTTATACTTAAATGGTAAGGTGATAATGTGGCAAAAAAAGTTTTTAAATCAATTTCTGAACAAGTTGAAATTTTGAGAGAAAAAGGATTAGTTATAGAAGATGAGGAATATGCTAAGTCAGTTTTACTTAGAGAAAATTATTTTTTTCTTATGGGATATAGACATTCTTTTTTAAAACAAGACGCTAGTAGAAAATTTATTGATGGAACATCTTTTAATGAACTTTATGCTTTATTTTTGTTTGATAGGGCATTTAGAAATATTATTTTTAAAAATTTATTGATTGTTGAAAATAATTATAAGTCTATTTTTAGCTATGTTTTGAGTAGTAATTATGGCTACAGAGAAAAAGATTATTTAAATGTTTCCAACTTTGATCAATCAGAAGATAAAAAAGGCCAAATAAATGATTTGATAAGGAAATTAAAAAGACAGTATAGAGTTAATGGAAAACAACATGGCGCTACAAGTCATTATATGACTAATTATGGGTATATTCCTTTATGGATTGGAATAAAAGTTATTAGTTTTGGATTGATGAGTGAATTATTTAGTATACTTAAAGAGGAGGATGCTGACAGGATTGCAAAAATTTATAATATAGATTCTAAAAGTTTAGAAGTTTTTTTGCCTATTTTGGCAAACTATAGGAATTTGTGCGCTCATGAAGATATTTTGTTTGATCATTTTACGCAAAGAATGATACCTGATAATAAATATCATCATATTCTTAATATAAATAAGATTGATGGAGAGTATGTTTTCGGAAAGAATGATATATTTGCTTTGGTTATTATACTCAAATATTTGTTAACTCAGTCTGATTTTAAGATGATGATAAATGAAATTAATTATGAGATTGATAGATTGAAAGGTAGACTTGTTCATATTAATATAGAAAAAATCTATGAAAAAATGGGTTTCCCATTAAATTATAAAGATATAATGTATTTAGAATAGAAAGGTGCGATTGTTTTGAGAAAAAGAATTGTATATTTGAGTTCTATTGTTTTGAGTTTATTCGTTGGCGTAGCAATTATGTATGGGTTATTTTATTTCTTCCCAAATACTATTGTTGAAAAGGTAAGTGAAAATAAGGTAACTGTCACGGATGAAGGTATAAGTGATGGTGTTGATAATATTTATGATGCAGTGGTTGTTGTTGAAAGTTTAGTTAGAAACTCTGTGATTTCAATAGGAACTGGTTTTGTTTATAAAACGGATGGAAACAATGCTTATGTTATGACAAATCATCATGTTATAGAAGAAGCAGAAAGTGTTCAGTTGACTTTTACAAATGGAGATGTTGTTTTTGCTGATATAGTTGGTTCCGATGAATATGCTGATATTGCAGTTTTAAAGATCGATAAAAAGTATGTGTTAAAGGTTGCAACTTTGGGTAGCAGTGAAGATATGGAACTTGGAGATACAGTTTTTACAATTGGAACGCCATTAAGTAAAGATTATGCTGGGACAGTTACTCGCGGAATTATAAGTGGTAAAGATAGAATGGTTAGTGTTTCTATTTCAGGTTATTCTAGTGATTGGATAATGAATGTTATGCAAACTGACGCTGCAATAAATCCGGGAAATAGCGGAGGCCCTTTATGTGATGTGAATGGTAGTGTTGTCGGTATTAATTCTTTAAAAGTTGTTGAGGATGAGATTGAAGGTTTAGGTTTTTCTATTCCAATTGAAGACGCTATAGATATTGCTTCACATATTGAATCTGGTACGAAGATTATAAGACCTTATTTTGGAATTTCTATGTTGGATTTATCTGCTAGTTATGATTTGATGTTAGCCGGGATACGTATTGATGGGAAGGTAGAGAACGGTGTTGTTGTTTATCAAGTTGAAGAGGGTAGTCCAGCATCGTTATCAGGTTTATCTACTGGTGATATTATAACTGAAATTGATGGAAATGAAATCGAAAATATTGCTGAATTTAGATATAATTTGTATAAATATGAGCCAGGTGAAACTGTTGAGGTTAAATTTTATAGGGATGGAAAGTATAATGTAGTCAATGTTAAATTGGATAAGAGTGAGTAAAAAATGATAGGTGTTGTTTCGTTGATAAATTATATTTAAAAGTATATAATTTATTTGGGAGTGTTATTATGAAAAAATGTGCGTTTGTTTATAATCCTGAAAGTGGTAAAACAAATAGTAAAAAAGATATTGATAAAATAATAGAATTATTGGAAATTAATGGCTATGAGACTTTATTATGTCCTACAAAGTATAAAGGCCATGCGATTAAAATTGTTGAAGAGTTTAACGACATTGATTTACTTATTAGTTGTGGTGGAGATGGGACTTTAAATGAAGTTGTTACTGGTAATTTACATCGTAATAATAAATTGACACTTGGGCATTTACCAACGGGCACTACTAATGATGTTGGTGCAATGTATGGTTATACAAAGAATTTGATTACAAATTTACAGTTGTTACTTGAAGGTTCTATTAAAAATATTGATGTTTGTTTAGTAAATGACCAACCATTTGTTTATGTTGCTTGTATTGGAAATTATGTTGATATCGCATATAATACGCCTAGAAATTTAAAAAAGAAATTTGGAAGAATGGGATATATTATAAATGCTATTAATGAATTTAAACGTGACATAAAAAAATATAAATTGACTTATGAAGTTGATGGTAAGAGTTATTCTGGTGAGTATTCGTTTATTTTTATTTCTAATACAAGTAGAATAGGCGGATTTAATAATATATATGATGATGTCAAACTTGATGATAATATGTTTGAAGTTGTTTTGATAGATGTCTTTAATAAGGCACAGCTTGCAATGACTATGACTTCTGTTTTAACGTCTGATATTAATAAAGTAAAGGGTGTTACTTATTTTAAAACTAATAATCTTTCTATTACTTTTGATGAAATACCAACTGAATCATGGTGCATAGATGGTGAAGAAATGAAACATAATGAAAAAACTTTTAAATTTGGTATAAATAAGGAAATAAATATGTTAGTACCAAAAAAGAATATAGTAAAGTTGTTTAAAAATATTGAAGAAGTTGATCAATTAAGATGAAATGGGTTTTTATTGTAAATAAAGCAGCTGGGAATTGTAAATATAAAAAGATTGCTTCTAATATTATAAAGTATTGTAATAATAAAGACATAGATTTTGTTATTCATTATACTAGATGCGCTGGAGAAGCTACGGCAATTTCTTTGAAGTACAAAAAAGAAAAGAATATTATTTTTGCAGTTGGTGGAGATGGGACTGTCAATGAAGTTTTAAATGGCATTGTTAATACTAAAAATATCTTGGGCGTGTTGCCTGTAGGAAGTGTCAATGATTTTTATAAAACTTTGAAGTTAAATCCTGATGGTATGATTAAATGTGATGTCGGCAAAATAAATGATATGTATTTTTTGAATACCGTTTGTTTTGGTGTTGATGCTGATGTGGCTAATAACATTGACTTGATGAAGATGAAGGGTGTTCCTACTAGTAGGCTTTATGTTGCAAGTATTATACATACGTTGTTAAAATTTAAATTTAAAAGATTAAATTTTAAAGTAAATGATGTAAATATGAGTGGTGAATTTACTACTTTGGTTATTTGTAATGGTAAATTTTATGTCAATGGTTTTAAGATTTCACCAAATGCTAAAGTTGATGATGGCTTTTTTGATGTTTATTATGTGGACAAACTACCTAAGGTTAAATTAGTAAATTTACTTATGAAATTAAAAAATGGACTTCACGAAAATTCTCCTTACGTGCATAAAATGAGAGTTAATAATATCGTTGTTAAAACAGATAGGAATGTGGTTGCTAATGTTGATGGTGAAAAATATTTAAATAATGAATTTAAAATTAAGATTATTAAAAAATTTATTCTCGTATATAATAATAAATCGTTAATTAAGGATTTATTGAAATGATGTTTTATGATGTTAGAAAAATGTTATTTTCTTTACAAGAAATGAATGTAATTTGTTATTATGAAAAAGTTGTTCCAAATTTAAATAATGTTATTGGTGTTAGAGTTCCTAAATTAAGAAAAATTGCTAAGGCTATTGTTAAAGAAAATTACATTGAATACTTAAAATTTGATGAAGATTTGTATTTTGAAGAGTTAATTATTCAAGGTATGATTATAGGTTTATTAAATTTAGATGAAGCAAATTTAAAAAAATATGTTGATTTTTATTTGAATAAAATTTCTAACTGGGCATTATGTGACGTTTTTGTTGGTAATTTGAAATGTCTAAAAAAATATAAGATTTATTTATTTGATTATTTTTTAAGTATGTTATCTGATTATAATGAGTTTAAAAAACGATTTGTTTTTGTGGTATTTTTGACTTATTATGTTGATGAAAAATATGTTGATAAACTAATTTCTGCTGTTTCTTCAGATAAAGATGACAGATATTATGTTGTTATGGCTAAAGCTTGGCTGATGTCAGTTATATACTTTAAATTTAAAAGTAAGGTTATGACAGAATTATCTAATCATTCTTTAGATTTTAATACACATAATAAAACTATTCAAAAAATAACTGAATCTTTGAAGTGCACTGATTTTGAAAAAAATGTTTTAAAAAGTATGAAAGTAAAATTATAATGTTTTTTGATTGCAAAATTTTATTAATTGTTTTTCAATAATTGCATTTTGGTATTTAATTTAAATGCAATTTTTTTGTATTGTTTTTTTGATTATTTTTATTGTCTAGTTATAATGGTTTTATGAATAAAAAAATTTTTACTGTAAAAGGGTATCTTTTGGATGATGAACAAATGAAAATAGTTAAAAGTAATGCTAAAAATATATTAGTAATAGCTGGTGCAGGTAGTGGAAAAAGTTTGACTATTGTTGGTAAAATTAAATATTTAATTGAAGTAAAAAGGTTAAGGGAAGAAGAAATTTTGTGTATTTCTTTTACTAATGATTCTTGTAATTCTTTAAAATCAAGTATTTTAAAAGAATTGGGATGTAATGTTGATGTTTTAACGTTTCATAAATTGGCTTTAAATATTTTGAAAGATAATAATTTAAATTATTTTGTAGCAGAAAGTAACTTGCTTGATTTTCTTGTAAATGAGTTTATTAATTATGTTTTTGTTGATGATCATTTTTATAAAAACCTTGTTTTAAAATATTTTGGTGTTAGTTTATTGTTTAGAAATGTTAATGCTTTATATAAAAGTTTATTAGTTACAAGGAAAAAAGATGTTGATATGTTAATTAATAAAATTTGCACTTTTATTAGGCTGTTTAAGTCAAGTGGAAAAGATTATGAACATTTAAACAAAATTTTCAATAAGGAAAAAAATAAGTATTTTAATAGGAATAATGTCTTTTTTTTGATTTTAGTTGTTAAATTAATGTATGAATATGAACTTGAATTATGTTCGGCTGGTAAGGTTGATTTTGATGATATGATAAGGATTGCTGCTAAAATAGTAAATGAAAGTGGTAAAAGTTATAAGTATAAGTATATAATCATTGATGAGTTTCAAGATACAAGTTTTGCTAGATATAATTTGATTAAAAGTTTGCTAAATAAAACAAATGCTAATTTTATGGCGGTTGGTGATGATTATCAATCTATTTATAGATTTTCAGGATGTGAACTTGGGTTGTTTTTAAATTTTAATAAGTTTTTTGATGATTGTAAAATTTATAAAATTCAAACAACTTATAGGAATAGTTTGGATTTAGTTAAAATTTGTGAAAAGTTCATTAAGATAAATAAGGACCAGTTAGATAAAAAGTTAAAATCAAATATAAGTTTGTGTAAGCCAATAAAGATAATTTATTATATTGATCAAAGAAAAATGTTTTTTAATTTGATTAAGTATTTATATAATTTGGGTGTACGAAATATAATGGTTTTAGGTAGAAATAATAGTAATTTGTATGACGTTTTTAGTGATGTTTTTTTTATTGGTAATGAAAATTTTTTGTCTTTAGTTGGTTTTGATGATTTAAAGATAAGGTATTTAACTGTTCATAAATCAAAAGGTTTGGAAGAAGAGTGCGTTATTGTTGTTTCTTTAATTGATGATGTGTGGGGTTTTCCTAATAAGAAAAAAAATGAAAGGATTTTTAATTATGTTTTACTTGGTAAAGAAAGATGTCCTTATTCTGAGGAACGTAGACTTTTTTATGTTGCTTTAACGAGAACAAAATCTTATGTTTATTTGTTAGTTGATAAAAGAAATCCTTCTATTTTTGTAAAAGAGATAATAAAAGAGAATTTTCAAAATATTGAAATTCTCAATATTTAAGACCTGAAAAGTAAGTTTTTGGTGTGATAATGTTGAAAATGTAAAAAAGTGTAAAGAAAAAAGATGTTTCCATCTTAAAATTCTTTTGTTAGTTCACCCATTTGACTTGTTGGTATAAATCCAGGTTCAGCCATTATTACATCTGGTATTCTATTTACTATCGTTGCACATGTTAGTTCAACTGTTTGTGGTTTAGCAATTGTTAAATTTGTAGTTGGTTCACCAATAACTTCCCAGTTGTTACAATCGTAATCTTCTTCTGAATATACTTTTCCAATACATTCAGTTTCTAATGTTATGCCTTCTTCGGTTGTCGTTGTTACTATTGCTCGCATTCCTGTACAGTTTCCAGTTTTAATAGTCATGTTTAATGTACTTGATGTGATGTCGTGGTCGCAAAATGTTGGTATGCATTTTTGACTTTGTTTTGTTATTGTTAAACCTAATTTATCGCATAACCATCCATTTACATTCCACATATAACTTGGTAAGAATTCTCCATTTTCAATTAGTTTTTGTCTTTCTTCATTTGATATATTATCTGCAGCTGCAATTTCTTTTTCAAAATCTTCTTTTGTTAATCCAGCCCCGTGTGCTTTTGCAAGTGCAATTCCATAATCTTCTACATTATATGAACTGCTTCCTTTAATAGTTGTTATTTTTTGACTTGCCCCTACAAGAGTTGTAATTAAATTTCCCCAAAAGGCATCTTGATATCCGCTTCCTGTAATTGTGCAGTTGTTTTCTTTTGCTAATTTGTCTATTTCCATAGTTAGTTTAGGGGAAGAGTTAAATGGGTAAAATGCTTCTTCACAGGTTGTAATAGCATTTATACCTAATTTTGCACATAGTAATAAAGCATCTTTGCAGTCGTTCATTAAACTCATCGTTGTAATAATACAAATATCTGGATTTGATTCTTTTAATAATGTTTCTGCTTCAGTAACATTTTTTACTATTGTTCCTGTTTTATCACATCCAATTATTTCTGAAATGTCTTTTCCAATTACGTCTGGATTAATATCTATTGCACCTACAATTTTGCCACCATTTTCTAAAATGTAGCGCATTATATAGACTGACATTTTTCCACATCCGTATTGTACTACTTTAATGTTTTTCATTTTATACCTTCCTTTCTTATATTTTTATTATAGCATTTATAAGTATTTTTATTTATTTTTACTTTGTTTGTTTACATTTTTTTACTAATTATAGTGGTTATAAATATCACATTTATTTATTTTTCATACATTATTATAGAGGTGAAATGCATGAATGATAGGGTGTTAACTGGAATTGTAATAGATGCTGGGCATGGCGGAGTAGATGGCGGAGCTTCAGGAAATGGTATAGTTGAAAAAGATTTAAATTTGTTAATAAGTACTTATATGTATGATCGATTTAGAGAATTAGGTGTGCCAGTTAAAATGACTAGAACTACGGATGAAACTTTAGATTCATCTGAAAGGGTGGATAGAATTCTTGACGCTTATGGGAATGGGAAAGATGTTATAGTTATTTCTAATCACATAAACGCCGGAGGACATACTTAGCTCATACAACGATTAAATTTATAAGGGTATTAAGACGGCTATATTTAAACAAAAAGAATTTGTTAATAAAGCTATACTAAAATTAAGTTTTTAAACTTAAAAAGGCTGTAAAATAAAGAATTTTTAGTATATTTAACTTCAAATGTTAAAAAACACCAAATTTTGCTGTATAATGTATTTAAGAATAGCAGTATCATTCTTTTTTAAGATGGATACTGCTTATTTTTTTGAAGTGAGGTGTAGTAATGGCAAAGAAAAAATATGAAACACAATTCAGTATATACAAAGTTGATTATAGTCACTCTGTAAAATATTTAAAAGAGGATCAAGGAATTGAAAGTAAAACATATGAAGAACTAGAAAAAAATATTTTAGATACAATTAAAGGCATGATTTTAAAAAAAGAAAGAAATGAAGTAGTTGATGTAAGAAATGATTACTTTAAAGGTGTAGTTTTTAGAACTTATCATTATCCAACTTGGTATGGTGTGATTAATAGCATCGTAGATGAAAAAATTGATATATCAAATACTCATATTTCTTATGTCTTATCTTATTTAAAAGATGATAATCTGTTTTTACTAACTGGAGGATTAGGAAGTAATTATATTACAGAATTTACTCAAAAAAATTACGGCTTATATTTATTGCCTAAAATGTTGAAAGAAAATAGTCCTGTCATAAAATCGGTTTTGGAAAATAAAATGTCTGGCAATAGGCTGTCTAGTAAACATTCAAATAGAAACGTAACAACAATTAATACAGAAAATGATATGAGCTCAATATTTAGAGAACTTTCTTTAGAAATTGATAAAGAAATAATAAATAAATTAGGTATAAATACAGATGAAAATAAAAAGTCAAAGAATTTAAATCTTATTGCAAAGGATTCCTTCGTTATAAGAAAATCTATAACAATAGAGAATTTAATGAAGGTTTTAGATCAACTGATAAAGGTTGAAAAAAATAAAGATAATTTTTCTTTAGGTTATTTTGTTGATGTGAAAAAGCACGGATATTCTTCAAAAAAATTAAATGAACTTCTTATTAAAATTTTTATTGAAAAGAAGATTGATAATTTTATTTTAGTAGGGGATGACTATTCAGATTATTGCGTAGGTGGAAATAGATATGTTATTAAAGATGTGGATGAGAAGGTTATATATGAAAAAGAAAGTCCAATAACAATAGAAGACTTATTTGAAAATTGCCTGCCTGACAATATTACAAAGTCAGCAATAGAAAAATTATTAAAATATAATTTAACTGTTTACAACGATACAGATACTATTTTGTTCCCTATAAAACTAAAACAAAGTATACAAGGATACATAGAAAATGAAGAAAAGATTCCTTTTTTTCTCTTTAACGGTAATTGGTTAATGTTTGATACTAATTATATTGATAACCTTGATAATGAGTATAAGAAAAACTATATTGATTTGATTAAAATAGACAAAAAATTGGCTGATATTATTACTAATAAAAATCCTGAATTAACAGAAGATTCATATAATAAAGAATTTTCACAATCTAATGATCTTATAGTTGCACATACTGTTTTAAGCAATAATATAGAACTTGCTGATTTAATTTATTTTGATAATGATAATTTATATTTGATACATAACAAGTCAAAATTTCAAGGTAATGGTGCTAGGGATGTATTAAATCAGATTTTAACTTCAGCAGAATTTATAAATCACTATCTAATGGAAAAAGATAAAAGAGAAATTTTTGGTAAATATTATCATGATATTATAAAAAAATATCCCAATAATAATAAAATTAAAACTTTAACAGAAGATGAATTTGTTGACTTATTTAAAAAGCCTAACATATATTATATTGCAGGTTTTATGGAAGGACTTTCAGATAGCTCTGAATCAAATTATGCCAAGTATATTACTTTGGATGCTAGTAAAAAACTTAAAGAAAAAGGATATAATCTATTATTATTTAATATAAATTATTAGTAGTTTATGAAGGTATAGAATAATGCATTTACATTTTATAGACTGCAAAACAAAGAAAAATAATATATTGATTATCTTGGCTTAATAATTAATTAATATTTCAATGATGAGATAATATAAATAATTTAAAGTATTAAAAATGTGAATTAAATGATACTAAATATAAGTTTAATTTTCCCAAAGAATTATAGTAATTTGAGTTGATGAAAAATCACTCTTTTTTTTTATGAGATTTGTTGAATATAAATTAATTTTAATGTATAATTATATTAACTATTAAGCTAATAAGCATATATGTTAATATAATGGAGGAATTTATGGCTAAAATCACTTTAGGAAATTTTATTGTCAAAAAGAGAAAGAATATGAAATTGTCGTCTAGGCAATTAGCTTTAGCATGCGAAGTAACACCAGCATATATGAATGATATAGAAAAAAGTAAAAGAATCCCATCTTCTGAGGTATTAACAAGAATAGCTATGAAATTAAAGTTGGATGAAAAAGAAGTTTATCAATTATTTGATTTAGCAGTTGATGATAATAAAGGTAAGGTTTCTTATGATATTGCAGAATATATAATGAATAATGATGAATTGCGACAATGTATTAGATATGTAATAAAGATTAAAGATAATAGTATATGGAAAAAAATGTTAAACGAAATTAATCAGGAGGGCCAATTATGAAAAAGTATACATATATAGATTTATTTGCAGGAGCGGGAGGAATGTCATTAGGTTTTAATAATGCTGGCTTTAAAAATCTTTTAGCAATTGAATGTAATAAAGATTTTGCTGAAACTTATAAAAAAAATTTTCCTAAACATAATTTGCTAATTGACGATATAAAAAATGTAACTGAAAAACAAATTCGTGATATAATTAAAAATGAGAGGGTAGATGTTATAATAGGTGGACCACCTTGTCAAGGATTCTCAATTGCAGGAAATATTGGTAGAAATTTTATTGATGATGATAGGAATAGGTTATTTAAAGAGTTTGTAAGATTTGTTAAAATTATTAAACCTAAAATATTTGTTTTAGAAAATGTAGCTGCTATGGAAAGACACAATAAAGGAAGGACTATAAAAGAGATAGTTTCATCTTTTGCAGCAATTGGTTATGATATAAAGTACAAAGTTCTTAATGCTGTTAATTATGGTGTTCCACAAGAAAGAAGAAGAATATTTATTGTTGGTACACTTGGAGAAAATAGATTTGAATATCCTAATAAAGATAATAAGATTGTAACTATAAAGGAAGCAATTGATGATTTGCCTAAATTAGGTAATGGAGAAAATAGTAATATTCCTAATCATACAGCTATGAAACACTCTGCCCAAATGTTAGAAAAAATGAGTTACGTTTCAGATGGTGGTAATAGAAATGATATACCAGAAAAATTAAGACCTAAGTCGGGAGACAGTAGAAAATATATAAGATATAATAGTAAAAAACCGTCTTTTTGTGTTACTGGAGATATGCGAAAGATATTTCATTATAGTCAAAATAGAGCTTTAACATGCAGAGAATTAGCTAGACTGCAGACTTTTCCAGATACATTCATATTTGTAGGTAATGCCGGCAAAGTTCAACAGCAAATTGGTAATGCAGTTCCAGTATTATTGGCCAATAAAATAGCTTTACAAGTAAAAGAGGTGTTAGATCATGAGCAAATATCCGAAGATTAATTATATTGGAAATAAAAATAAGTTAACTGATTGGATAGTGGATAATTTTCCATTTAAAGAGGGGACTGTTTTAGATCTTTTTTGTGGTGGCTGCTCAGTATCTTATGCTTTAAAGGAAAAAGGTTATAGAGTATATTCAAATGATGCTTTATATTCAAATTTTGTTTTAGCAAAAGCTATTATAGAAAATAGTAATGTAATCTTAAAAACTGAAGATTTTGATTTCGATATCCCGAAAAAAGAAATATTAAAAAAGTATAAAGAAATTAGTTTTTTAGAAAATAGACTATATTTTCCAAATGAAGTAGAAGAATTAGCTGAGTTAGTATGCAAATCAGAAAAATTAGAAAACTATAAGAAATATTTATTTTTATCTTTAATTAGAAGATCGATGATTAGAAAAATACCATATTCAAGGATGAATGTTCCTTGGGATCAAATTGTTAAATTAAGGGATGAAGATTATAGTTATGCTAAATATAAAAGAAGAAGAGCGTATCATAATCTGCCTTTTATAGACCATATTTATGATAATTTAGATAATTATAACGATTCTGTGTTTAATAATAATCAGGATAATAAAGCATTTAATAAAGATGCATTTGAAATGATAAATAAATTGACTGAAAAGGTTGATATTATTTACATGGATCCACCATATCCTGCTACGATGAATAAATATGGAGATTTTTATGGAATGTATGATAGTATTTTTAATAAAGAGATTAATTATATAAATTTTTCAGAGAACAATAAATTTTTGGAAAATTTAGAAAAATTAATTGTGAAATGTTTGCCTAAAACTAAATATATAGTCATTAGTGAAAACAATAAAACAAAACCATCAATTTCAGAGATTAATAATATGTTAAGTAAATATGGTAAAGTAGAAATAAAAGAAAAAAAGCATCAATACAAAGTTACAAATAAGGAAAATAAAAATGAAACTGTTGAAGTGTTAATTATTTTGCAAGTTAAAGAAAACAAGTAATCACTAGTCTTGATTACTTGTTTTCTTTATCAATTTCATCTTTATAAAGATTATCAACTTCTTCTTTACATTTTAATGCTTTTTCTTTGAATTTATTTCTATGCCATTCTAAATATTTTAATCTGTCGGGATTAAGTAATTTTTTATCTAGTTTAAAAGTACTAATCCACTGTAATATATCAATATCATGGATTTCATAGTCATTAACCAGTACCATACCATCATTATCAAATGAAATATCATATTTATCAAAATATGCATCTACTTGAGTAGATAGTAAAAGCCCGTTATTATAGTCGTATGCTTCATCAATGTTTCCCTCAGACAAACATATACTGGAGTCTTTTATATGTGAATGTACCAATCCTTTCAACTCTTTTTTTTGAATATAACAAACTTTTTTTCCAAAAAATTTTATAGACTCTTTATCTAAGCCATCTTTGTAAATACTATAAAGAATAGGATCTCTTTTTGTATCAACTACTATATTGCTTGGATCAATGAACCAAACTCCCGTATCTTTATTTGCAGAAATATTTGGCATAAGGTTTAAAAAGTAAATTAGATAATTAATTTGATTATATTTCTTTTTGTCAAATTTAATTGTAGAAGCATATTTATATTGTTCTTCTAATTCATTTTTTGTCAAATATCCCTTACTGATTTGTTCAATAGGAGTAACCATTAATGCAATTACATCAATTTTTGATAATTTCTTTTCTGGGTGATATACTAACGTTTTTAAAAGAAAATCAATTTCTTTTCGATTAGTATTATCTTTTGAATAAGAAGAACAAAAACTAGATGAAGTGTAAAAGATTTCTGAAAATATATTTCTTTTTTGATTCTGGTCGTCAGCAGATAAAAATTTCCTTGCAAGTTTATGATAACCATTATAAAAAGGCTTAACAAATCCTAACTTTATAAATTGATTTATTGATTTTCTTGTAGAAGCTTGATCTCGTTTTTGATAAATTCTATTTATTTTTTCTTGAAGTTCTTTATTTAATTTTTCATGTTTACAATTTTCACTTAAAATTTCTCTGTTTTCATCAATAAAATCTAAAATTATTCTAAGTGTATTATTAAATCTTAAGTCAAAGATATCAATATATTCAAGAGTAAACGACCAATATTTATCATATTGCTGATTTTCAATTTTCTTTTTGGTACGAAATAATTTGCTCATGTTATTTCACCTCTATTAAATTATAACATGAAATTAACAAAATTAATAATTTCTAATAGCAAAACTAAAAAATTAGGCTAGTTTGAGCACAAAAAAGCATTTTTTTGCATCACTTAGTCATTGACTTCTATTGGTCAAGTGGTAAAATATAGTAAAATGAAATAATTAGCTGGTGAGAACTATGTCTATATTATTTCATTTTTTTGTTATCTTTATCTCGGTTTAATAACTGGGATTTTTTTGTGCACAAATTTTGATAACAAATCCTACTATCCTACTATTTTTTTGTATTTTTCAAAAGTAGGATGGTATATAAGATATTAATTATCTTATAAAATAAGAATAAAACTACCGATGATCCTTAATATCAACCTATATAGTAGGATTAATTTCGTAAGTACGAAATAAGAATGGCACCATTAAATTTCCTTAGTTTATAAGGAATTTTTTAGTTTATGGTGCCATCTTCTTATGCTCCTAATTTATAATTTGATATTTTTAAAGGGAAATTCATCCTAATTAGAAAGGAGGTATTATAAATGGATTATGAACAATATATAAAAGTACCATTAGCAGTAATAACAGATAAAAATCTTAAATCTAGTTCTAAAGTTTTATTTAGCTTATTGATAATACTAGTACAACAAGAAGGATATTGTTTTGCTGGAAATGATTATTTAGCTGAAAAGTTAAATACAAGTAATAGAACTATTTCAAGATTATTAAAAGAATTATCTGACATAGGTTATATTAAAATGGAATTTAAACATAAATTTCAAAGAAAAATATATATTATTAAATAGCCAAAAATATCATAACTTTAGACAATGTTATTTAAGTCAATGTACATGTTTTTCTTTTTCAATGGTACTCTGTGTCTACAATAATATAATAAATATAATATAAAAAATTTAATTATATAAATTTAAAATATTTAAATAAGTTTTAAATATTAACATACTTAATCAAAATTAATTAAGGAAAGGAGTGGATATAAGTATGAAAAAAATATCAATAATGAATAATTTAAACATAAATTTAAATAGGTGGTTTAAATATGGAAGGAGCCTATTTGAATAATATTTCATTTAAAGATCTTATTTTAAAATATCTTATCGAAGAGATAATAAAAGAAACAAAAGGAGAATTATCTAATTAATGATTTGCATATTTAATTTTATGATGCTATCATGGATGAGTCTTAATACCCGATTAAAAGAAGGAGGTAAAAGTGTATAATAAATCGGGAATAGATTTCAATGTAGGAATCTATATAAGATTATCTCAAGAAGATAAAGATAAAGATAAAAAATATGAATCTGATAGTGAAAGTGTAATTAATCAAAGAGAATTATTAACTAATTATGTTAAAAATAATAATTTTAACTTAATAGGAGAATATGTTGATGATGGATATTCTGGCACTGATTTTGAAAGACCTGGTTTTCAAAAATTAATTGAAGATATAGAAGAAAAAAAGATTAATTGTGTAATAGTAAAAGATTTATCAAGATTAGGTAGAGATCATATTAAGACAGGGTATTATATGGAAACATATTTTCCTGAAAAGAACGTAAGGTTTATATCTATATTGGAATCATACGATAGTTTTAAAAATCAAGCTAGTAATGATTCTTCAACATTTATAATTGCATGTAATGATTACTATAGTAAACAAAATTCTATTAAAATTAGAAATGTATTAAATGAAAAAAGAAAAAGTGGCAAATTTGTAGGAAGTTTACCATGCTTTGGATATATGAGAGATCCTGAAGATAAGGGACATTTAATACCAAACCCAGAAACTGCTCCTATAGTTAAACAAATATTTGAATGGAGAAAAAATGGTATTGGTCCATCTAGAATAGTTACTATGCTAAACGAAAAAGGATATCCAACACCTAGTGGATATAAAAAAACAAATTATTCTACTAGGCTAATAGTAAGAGATACATGGAACATTTCTTCTGTAAAAAAGATATTAAGCAATAGAATATATACTGGAGATATGGTTCAACATACTCAAACTAAAGTTAATTATAAATCTAAGAAAAAAATCACACTAGACCAAAGTATGTGGATGATAGTAGAAAATACACATGAAGCATTAGTTGATAAAGAAACATTTAAATATATTTCGAATTTAATAAAACAAAATAAAAAAGATGTTAGGCCTAAAAACAGAAGAATAATTAGGGATTTAGAAGGACTTCTATTTTGTAAAGAGTGTGGTAACAGATTAAGTGTTTTATATAGAAAAAATTTAGATTACTGGAGTGTTAATTGCAATAGATACTCTAGAGACCCATTAAGAAAAAGATGTGAGCCACACTTTTTTCCTTATAATTATTTAGAAGATCAAATAGTAGAAAAAATAAAATCAAACATAAAAATAAAAATTGAAAATTTAAATATAGAAGAATTAAATAAGAGAGTTGCTAGTGAAGTACGAAAGCAAACTAAAGATATAAATAAAAATATAAGTTCTTTAATGAGTGAAAAAGAACAGATAACAAGTAGATTAACTTCATTATATGAAGATAAATATAATGGTATTATTAATGCAGATACTTATATGGAATTAGCAAAACCCTTTGAAGAAAAGTTACACCAAATTAATGAAAGCATTAACAATGATAAAATAAGGGAATATGAAATAAAAAATAAATTAAAAGAATTACCTGATTATACCAAAAAAATAAAAAAGCTATTAGATTTAAATAAGCCTAGAAAAGAATTAATACATACATTAGTAGATAAAATAGTGATAGATAAAAATAGAATTATAACGATTAAATATAAATATGGTGTGATACCAGACTGTACGTTTGAATATCAAAATTTAAACTTAGCTCGTAACCCTTATGGTAGAAAAGGAAAGAATCAATATAATAAATGATTTATCACTATTAATTTAGTGATTTTTTTATATAGCTAATTTGGTATTTTCGACTTTTGGGTTTATAATGAATTTAATCAAAGGAAAGGAGGAGTACTATGAATCGAGAATATAATGAGAATATGAATAAAATTTTTATTGATGGATTAAAAATATACTTAGAATCACATCTAAATGAAAAAAATAAAAAGGTATATAAAGCAGTGGAATCTTCAGTTAATTTTTTAGAGTCAACAACAAAATTAACTCCAGAAGAATCGAGAGAATATCAAGATATTATAATAAAAATAGTAGGTATTGATGTTATTCAAAGGGTATTTAATAATGTAACAACTGGTAGTATACGATGAACGAGCTAATCTTGTGGTGGAGATGGTGCTGAAGTAATATATGCTCTTAGAAATACTAGTACTTTATCTTCTAAAATACTTAATGAGTTAGAAAAAGAAGGTCAAAATATTAGAAAAAATTATCAACAAAGATTGCCAAGTAATCCTTCAAAAGATTATTATTTTATTCATAGAGAAACGCCTAATACTGAAGCAATAATTGTTGAATATGGTTTTTTAGATAGTTCTAAAGATGATGTTAATCAATTAAAAAATAATTATAAAGATTATGCGGAAGCCGTTGTAAGAGCCGTTATGGATTATAAAAATTTAAATTATATAGCGCCTGTAGATAGTGGATATTATACGGTACAGAAAGGTGATAGTTTGTGGAGTATAGCAAATAAATATGGTATTACAGTAGATGAATTAAAAAAACTTAATAATTTAAGTAGTAATATTATAAATGTAGGGCAGACTTTAAAAGTCCAAAAAGAAAATGAAATTGCGCCAAGCGATTATCTAATTTATACGGTACAGAAAGGCGATAGCTTGTGGAGCATAGCAAATAAGTATGATACAACGGTTGAAACTATAAAGAAACTCAATAATTTAAGCGGAACAACTTTACAAATAAATCAACAATTATTAATTCCTAAAGAAGAGGATTTAGATATAAACGTTGGCGAAGATAGTCAAATTATCTATAAGGTTAAAAGTGGCGACAGTTTATGGAAAATTGCCAATAGTTATGGTATAACAGTAGATGAACTAAAAAAAGCAAATAATTTATCATCTGATTTATTAAGCATTAATCAAGAACTTATTATTCCTGTTAAAACAACGACTGTTGAGCCTGATGAAGGAGAAGAAATTGATGAGATTAAATACGTTGTAGTTAAGGGTGATAATTTGTACAGTATAGCTAATAAATATAATGTTACAGTCGATGAAATAAAAGAAGCAAATAAGTTATCTTCAAATATTTTAAGTATTGGTCAAATTTTAGTAATTCCTGGCACAAAAGATTATGCTAATTATACTGTACAAAAAGGTGATAGTTTATGGAAAATTGCTAATAAATATGGTGTTACTGTTAATGATATAATGAAAGCAAACAATTTAAATAGCAGTAATTTATCTATTGGACAAGAATTAATAATTCCAACAAAATAAAAAATGTGATTAATTCACATTTTTTAGTGTAATTCTTTACAAACTCCTGGATCAGGTTGGTAAAAACAATGGCTTTTATATCTTCCAGAAAGTGTTTGACCATACCATGTGGTTTTGCAAGATGATGTGCCAGAGGGAGCGTAAAACCATAGAGCATTTGTTGCCGGATGGTAATACTCACCTTTTAATACTCTTTCTGCAAGTGATTTCTCTTTTGTGGTTGCAGAACTGTAAAACAATGAATTATTTATACCACTAAATTGATTGTTTTGATATATTACATCAGTAATTGTCCTTAAATTTGAAAAGGTTAAGCAATCTGCGATGGCCCTGTTAACTATAACATTTCCTACCATCAGCATGCCTAAGTCGCCTTCACTTAACGCTTCTGCTCTCATTAATCTTGCACACAAATCAAGTTCTTTATTAGTGTAATTAATTAGCATTTATATCACCTATTTAATAATATGTAAATAAAATGATTTTGACATAAAAATACATCATTGAAAAAGGTATTTTTATATGATATAATCTTTCCATCTGTTAGGGGTATAATATAATGGTAGTATTAGCGTCTCCAAAACGCTCCGTTCGGGTTCGAATCCTGATACCCCTGCCAAAGTTAATAAGTCCAAATTTATTTGGAGTAAATATATTTAATCATAGAAAAGAGCATAATTTCTATGATTTTTAAATATTTTTGAAAATTGAGGTGATGTAGATTTGCCGGCGGTATATACTCATTATATTTTTACTAAAGAAGTGTATAGTAAATTAAAATTAAGTACAAAAAATCAAATTAAGAATGAACTAGATTTATTTGAAATATTTGGAAAAAGTTTTGATATATTATTTTTTTCTGATTCAAAATTAGGCCATTTAGCGCATAATTTTAATACTAATCTGTATTTTAAAAATATTTTATTGTATATTAGAAAAAATAATTTGCAAAATGATGAAAAAGTATTAAGCTATCTATATGGATCTATTTGTCATTATATTTTGGATTCTATATGTCATCCTTACGTATTTTATAGGACTGGAAAATTTAATTTTAGAGATAAAAATTCTTATAAGTATAAAGGTTTGCATAATTATTATGAATATATGATAGATTCAATATTATATTTTAATCATAATAAAAGAAAAATGTTTCAAGATAAAGTTTATAAATTACTTTTTCCTAAATTTTGTCCAAATAAATCTTTAAAATTATTAATTAATTATGTGATTTTAAATACATTTAATTCGCGTTTTGGATATTTAAAATTTAGAATTGGATATTTGAATTTTAGGTTAGCTTTTAAATATATCATGTTTTCTAAAGTTGAATATAAAAAGAAAATTTATAGTATTTTAGATAAATTAAATTTATTTAAAAATTTTAATTTATCGAATTTGTGTTATTATATTCCCGAATTAGATTATGATGTTATGAATTATGGTAAAAAAAATTGGTGTAATCCAGTTAATGATACGTTAATTAGTAATTATTCATTTGACGAGTTATTTTCTCGCGCAATAAAAAAAGCAGTTCAAGTTATTGAAACTGTTAATAGCGTATTACAAAATAATCAACCATTAAATGTGGCATTAAAAGTGATTGGAAACTTTAGTTATTGTTCTGGAAGTAACTTAAACTTAAATTTAAAAATGCAATATTTTGATTTTTAATCTTTTGTTTTCCTTAAATTTTGTAAAGATGGAAAGGCATTGATAAGTCTTTTATATAAAGTTTTGTTAACAACATATTTTTGAATATATTCCTTTATTTCGTCGGTTGAGTCTTTGCTTACTTTTTTAGCAATATTTTTAAAATTAAATGCGATGTTGAATGATATGGTTAAATCTATAATTAATATACAACTTATTATAAATGCTGTAATATGTAAAACTGTTATATTTGTATTGTTTATTAAATTCATGAAAATAGGATTTAACAATTTGATTATTATTACTCCTCCAAGCCCAAAAGGTATTAAAGTTTCTAGGCAAATGCGCCCATTTATGTTATATTTGTTTTTGCTGTAATCCCACCATCTCATTTTAAAAATCTTTTCTAAAATGTAACTGGTAAAATATTCTAGTATGCCGCAGATTAACATTGATGTGGCGAATAATATTAGTAAGTCATCTTGGTATTTTGTTAATGTCAAGGTAAGTAATAACGCGCCAAATCCATATATAGGGCAATAAGGGCCAAGTAAGAAACCTCGATCTTTAAATTTTTTATTTGCCATATAGCAGTTAATTACTTCACAGATATATCCAATTACTGAATAAATAAAAAAAAGAATTATTAATTTTGATAACATATTATCACCTTATATTTTAATATATTTTATATGGTATCAAATTATTAATTAATAGTCAAAGCGTTAATTAGACTTTAACTATTAAATATGATAAAATGTTTATTGGGTGTTAATATGAAGAAGTTGTTGGTTATAATACCTGCTTTTAATGAAGAAAATAATATTGTTAACACAATTAAATCTATTAAAAGTATTGAAAGTGATTATTGTCTAATAGATTACATTGTTGTAGATGATTGCTCAGTAGATAATACTTTAGAAGTATGTATTAAGAATGATTTTAATTATATAAGTTTACCTTTAAATTTAGGTATTGGTGGTGCGGTACAAACTGGATATAAGTATGCATTTGATAATGGTTATGATTATGCCATTCAGTTTGATGGTGATGGACAACATGATGCAACATATATTGAGGCATTAATAACTGAATTAGAAAAAGGTGTGGATTTAGTTATTGGGTCGCGATTTATTAATGATGTTAGTGAATTCAAATCTACTAAAATTAGAAGAATAGGTATATCAATTTTGTCTTTTTTAATAAAAATATTTACTGGTAAAAAAATTACTGATCCTACAAGTGGATTTAGAGCTTGTAATAAAAAAATAATAGAATTATTTTCTGACAATTATCCTATTGATTATCCTGAACCTGATTCTATAGTTTATGTTTTGAAAAAGGGTTATAGTGTTTTTGAAATACCAGTAAAAATGAAAGAAAGAGTTAATGGTTTAAGTTCTATAAATGCATTCAAATCAGTTTATTATATGATTAAAGTGTCGCTCGCTATTATGATTACAGCGTTAAGTACAAAAGGAGAAAAAAATGAAAACTAGTTTAATAATTTTTTTATCTATATTGTGTTTTATTCTTATAGTATCTATCTTTATAGTTATTTTAAAAAAGAAGATGTCTTTAAAATATTCGTTGTTGTGGTTAATTTTTGCGCTTATGTTTTTATTAAGTTTAATTTTTCATGGTTTGATAGAAAGATTTGCTAAATTTTTAGGTTTTGAAGTTGCTAGCAATATGGTTTTTCTAATTGGATTTTTGCTTTTAATGTCTATTACTTTTGCTTTGACTTCAATTATTTCAATACAAAAAGAGAAGATTGTTATATTAACTCAAGAGTTGGCAATTTTGAAAAAGAAAGTTAAGGAATTAGATGAAAGAGATTATTTGTAAATTATATAACAAATATAAGGTTTTTTTAAAATATATATTTTCTGCTGGGCTATCCTTTGTGATAGATTTGGTGTTATTTAGTATTTTTTCATTAGTATTGAAACAATATATTAGTGCTTATGCAATTATTTTGTCTACTTTTATTGCAAGAGTTATAAGTTCATTTATAAATTATTTGTTAAATGGTAATATGGTTTTTAGAAGCAATAATAAGGTAGTTGAAAATTCCACATTGATTAAATATTATATTTTAGTTGTAGTTCAAATGTGTGTTTCATCTTTTAGTGTTTATTTCATTTATTTGTTAACTCATTTTAATGAAACTTTAATTAAAATACCTGTAGACATATTAATTTTTGTTGTAAATTATTTTGTACAAAAAAAGTTTATATTTGTTAGAAAGGATTAATTATGAAAAAATTTAAGTGTTTTTTTATATTTTTGTGCTCACTATTAACTGTTGTGTCGTTTGTTACTCCTATGACTTTAAATGGTTTAGTGTTTACTCAAAAGGATAATTCTTTTTTGCTTTACTTGGTTTTTATAATATTTTTGTTTTTGTATTATAAAAAGTATTTATATAGTTTAAAATATAATAAGATTTTTAATTTTTTATCACTTTTATTTAGTTTATTTATGGTAGTAGGTTATAGCTTTGACGTTACTGATAGCAGTGATTTGTTGTTTGGCTCATGGTTTTTGTTCTTTTTATCGCTTTTAAAATTTGTTGGATATTTTATATTTTTTAATGTGACAATTAATGTGATTTTTAATTTTATAAGGGAATATGATTTTTCTGATTTTGTGAAAAAAAATAAATTGTTATTACTTTTTGAAAAAAATCCTTTTTTGTTTTCTTGTATTTTGTTATTAATTTGTTATTTACCTTATATGATTGCTTATTATCCTGCTGTTATTAATTATGATGCTGCTAATCAGATTAAAGAGGTTATGGGAATTCATACTAGGTATATGGATAGTGTAGTATTGATAAATGAAAATGTATTTATAACTAATTTTAACCCAGTTATTCATACTCTTTTATTAGGTGGGCTCTTTAAACTTGGATATAATCTCGGTAGTGTTAATTTTGGATTGTTTTTGTATAGTGTTTTTCAAACTGCTTTAGTTATTATGACTTTTTCTTATGCGATTTGTTTTATGAAAAAACAGGGTATTAAAAGTAAATATCTCATTATATCTTTATTGATTTTTGCGCTTGTTCCTGTATTTCCAATGTACGCTATGACTACAGTAAAAGATGTAATATTTTCTTGTTTGATTTTGCTTTTAGTAATTTATATATATAAATTCATAATAAATGATATTTTGAAAAGAGACTATTTTATATTTTTTGTTATAGTTCTTTTTATGATGTTATTTAGAAATAATGGTCTTTATATTTTGCTATTGGTTTTTCCTTTTATGATTATAGTTTTAAAGGATAAAAGAAAATCTTTAGTTTTAATATTTGTTTTATCGTTGGTTTCTTATTTTGGGTATAACAGGTTATTAACTTATTTTGAAATTGCAAATACTAGTATTAGAGAGGCATTATCTATCCCATTTCAACAAACTGCCAGATTAGTAAAATATAGGGAAGAAGTTATTGAAGAAAATGATGAAAATATAATTGATGTAATATTAGATTATGATACTTTAGCAGATAGATACGAGCCTGATTTAAGTGACAATGTTAAAAATAAATATAATAAGTATGCGACGAGTGATGATTTGAAACGTTATTTTATTGTTTGGTTTAAATATTTATTGAAAGAACCTATGATTTATGTAGATGCAACTTTAAATAATGTTTATGGATATTTTTATCCTAATACTGCTCAGTGGTATTTATATAATGATTATAATACAAAATTGGAAGAAGCTGGTTTTGATTACCATTTTAATAATTTAGATGTTGTTAGAAATGCTTTAGGTGATTTTTCAAGTGCTTATTCTAGAATCCCATTTTTAGGTTTGATTGTTAATATAGGGTTTACAAGTTGGATATATTTGTTTTTACTATGTTCACTAACTATTACAAAAAATAAAAAATATATATTTACTTTATTGCCAGGTTTTGTACTTTTACTTACTTGTGTTGCTGGCCCTGCAAATACATATTTTAGATATATTTTACCTTTAACTTTTACTTTACCTGTTATGGTTCCGTTATTGTTAAAAAAGATTCGTTATAGATAATCTTTAAGTTCTACAATGCTATTTTTGTTAAAAGCATGTAAATCTTTAGCTAGTTCGAGAATGTCGCTTTTTTCTTTTTTATCTAAATTGTTTACAAAATCTTTTATTCTTTTTTCTAAATCTATTTCGCCCATAGTGAATCCTCTAATTAAAATGTTCGCAATTTTACTATCACTGTTATCTCTTTTTATTTCTTCTTCCATCATAGTGTTTGCCATTAATTTCTGCATAAACTTGTTTTTAGTAGTTTTTACATTGTATTTTTGTTTTAAGTCTTTTGCCATTTTTAAATAATGCTCATATGTTTTTATATAGCTTTCTAAAACTTTTTTGATTTTGTTGTCTTTGTTTTTTAATATTTTTATAATTTTTGTTGTGCTTGATAAGCC
Source organism: uncultured Bacilli bacterium (assembly GCA_944358255.1). Classification (GTDB taxonomy): domain Bacteria; phylum Bacillota_I; class Bacilli_A; order RF39; family UBA660; genus CALVVN01. The sequence goes on from CALVQQ010000002.1 coordinate 25,208, forward strand.
CATTTTTATATTTTCACATAAATATAATATTAGTTCATCTTGATTACTCATTTTAATCACCCACTTTTAGTATTTACAGTTGTTTTAGAATAATTCATGGTATAATAATTTTATAGGATGGTGAAGTTTATGAAAGCTTTGGTAACAGGTGCATCTAGTGGCATTGGTAGAGATATGGCAATTTATTTGTCAAAAATTGGTTATGATATTATTTTGGTAGCTAGAAATAAAGATAAGTTAATTGATGTGAAAGAAAAATTAGATACGCCATCAGATATTTTGATTGCTGATTTAAATAAAAAAGATGATGTTGATAAGGTTATCGATAGATGCAAAAAAGAGAAAATTGATGTTTTGATTAATAATGCCGGCTTTGGCTTATATGGGCCATTTTATAAAAGTGATTTAGATAGGGAAATTGAGATGATAAATGTTAATGTGATTGCTGTTCATAGGCTTACAAAAGAAGTGTATAAAATGATGAAAGACGCTAATGGTGGTTATATTTTAAATGTTGCTTCTTCTGCTGGGCTGTTACCTGGTGGCCCATTATTGGATACTTATTATGCTACTAAGTGTTATGTTAGAAGTTTAACTTTAGGATTGTATGAGGAAAATAGAAGGGATTTAAATAATGTTCATTTATCTGTTCTTTGTCCTGGCCCTATAAATACTAATTTTAATAATGTTGCAGGTACTAGTTTTAATTTGAAATCAATGAGTAGTGATTTTGTTGCAAAATATGCTATAGATAAAATGTTTAAAAATAAGGTTGTAATTGTTCCTGGCTTTATGGTTAAATGTGGATTATTTTTTCAAAGGTTTTTAGGTGTAAAATTATTATTAAAAATAATTTATAATATTCAGGTTAAAAAGGGTAATAAAAACTAATATAATTTATTAGGTGATTTTATGAGTTATTTTTTGATTTTTGTTTTTTCTATTTTTATAGGTTTTGTTGGACATTTTTTATATGAGTTTAGTAACCATAATAGGATTGTTGCTTTATTTTTTGCTGTTAATGAAAGTACTTGGGAACATATAAAAATTGGATTAACTCCATTGCTTTTATGTACTTTTATTGATGCTTTTTTTAATGGTTATATACATAATTTTTGGTTTAATAAGTTTGTTTCAATTTTTTGTTTTATTATTTTAATACCATTACTTTTTTATTTTTATAAATTCTTTTTAAAAAAGCATGTTTTAATTATTGATATATTTATATTTGTGTTTTCTGTATTTGTATCAGTGTTGTTGAATTATTATATGAATTATTATTTTATTAATTGTAATTTAAATGTTATTGGCATTGTTGGAATGTTTATAATTATCGTTGCTTATTTTACTTGGACTTATAATCCGCCTAAATGTTTTTTGTTTAAAGATCCTATCTCAAATAAATATGGTATTAATGCTCATTCGCATTGAAGTTGAATAATTTACTTTAATCTTATATAATTATAGTTGGAGGTTATTGTAGTGAGTTTTGGAGATAGGAAGGATGCAGTTAGGGTTAAAAACATGGATGGAATGCACATGATTATGTGTGATATAAAACCATTAAGAGCTGACTCTGATGTTTATATTAATCAGAAAGTAGATGTAACTGAACTTGTTAAATATATTGAGGAAAAGAAAAAAAGTGAAAGTGATTTAACATATTTTCATGCATTTTCGACAGCAATTGCTAAAGTTTTTTATAATAGGCCATTGTTAAATAGGTTTGTTTTAAATAAGCATTTTTATGATAGGAAAGAGGTGTCTTTGTCTTTTGTGGCAAAGGTTGATTTTGAAGATGATTCTCCTGAGTATTTGAATGTTATTCGTGTCGGTGAGAATGATACTTTGATTGATGTTAAAAATAAAATAAGCGGTACTGTTAAAAAAGTCAGAAGTGATTCTAAAAATGGAACAGATGATGCTGTTAATGTTGTCGGAAAATTACCAAGATTTTTAAGAGTTTTTGTTATGTGGACTTTGAAAAAATTGGATAATCATGGTCTTATTCCTTATAGTTTGATTGAAAATGATATTTATCATAGTTCAATCATCATATCCAATTTAGGGAGTATAGATTGTAATGCAATTTATCATAATTTAACAGATTTTGGAACTAATTCTATTTTGATGACAATAGGTAAGATTCATAAAGAACAGGTTGTAATGGAAGATGGTAAAGTTGAAATTAGAGATGTATGTGATTTTGGTGTAAATGTTGATGAGAGAATAGCGGATGGAGTCTATTTTGCGAAATCTATAAAATTATTTGAGTATATTTTACAAAATCCTGAATTATTAGAAACAAAGGCGTGTGAAAAGATTGAAAGAGAAAATAAAGTTAAGTAAAGAAGAAAAAAAAGAGAATAAACTAGAAAGTAAGTTAAGAAGCCCATGGACTAGATTTTATAAGGATGTTCCTAAACATTTAAATTATCCTGATATGATGATGTGGGAATTAATTGATGATACTTCAAAGATGTACCCTAATTATGTTGCTTTGGAGTATTTTGGTCAAGAAATAACTTACTCTAAATTAGTTAGTATGATTCATGAAGCTGCAAGGGCTTTAAGAGCATTAGGAGTTAGTGAAAATGATGTTGTAACTATATGTGCGCCTAATATGCCTCAGTCTATTGTGATGTTTTATGCTATAAATATGGTTGGAGCAGTTGCTAATATGATTCATCCACTGTCTGCTGAAAATGAGATACTTAATTATTTGACGATTTCAAATAGTACTTTTGTTTTTTCTATAGATGTTGCTTGTGATAAGTTGCTTAATATTATTGATAAGACTAGAGTTAAAAAAATAGTTGTGATGACTGCTAATGGTAGCATGCCAATGTTTATGTCTGTAATGTATTGGCTTGTACAAGGTAGAAAAACTAAGGTTCCTTTTGATAAAAGCAATATTATGTCTTGGAGAGATTTTATTGATTTTGGTTATATGTTTAATGATGAGTATATTGTTAAGAGGAGTAAATATGATCCTGCAGTAATATTGTATAGTGGTGGGACTACTGGGAAACCTAAGGGTATTTTGTTATCTAATAATAATTTTAATGCATTAGCGATACAAAGTCATTTGATGGCAGATCCTAGTAAAGCAGGAGATTCTGTATTATCTATAATGCCAATTTTTCATGGATTTGGCTTAGGTGTTTGTATACATACACCACTTATTTGTGGAATGAGATGTATTTTGATACCACAGTTTAATTATAAAAAGTTTGGAAATTTAATAAAAAAACATAGACCAAATTTTATTGTCGGGGTTCCTACATTGTATGAAGGTTTATTGAAAAATAAAGATATTAAAGGCAATGATATGTCTTCTGTTACTTGCGTTGTTTCGGGTGGTGATATGATGTTACCTGAATTAAAAAGAAAAGTTGATAGGTTTTTGGAGGAACATGGATCTAGTGCTAAAGTTAGAATTGGTTATGGTTTGACAGAAGGAAGCGCGGCTAGTTGTTTGACTCCTAGTGGTGAATATCGTGATGGAAGTATAGGCATTCCTTTTCCAGATACTTATTATAAAATTGTTAAAGTCAGTACACATGATGAACTTCCATATGGTGAAGATGGTGAGATATGTATTCATGGACCTAGTGTTATGATGGGTTATTTAAATGATGTTAAGGAAACTATGCAGACTTTAAGGGAACATAACGATGGTTTGCTTTGGTTACATACTGGTGATATTGGCGCAATGGACGAAGATGGGTTTGTATATTTTAAGCAAAGATTAAAAAGAATAATAATTTCTTCTGGTTATAATATATATCCTACTTATATTGAAAATGTGATTTCATCTCATCCTGATGTTCTTACTTGTACTGTCATTGGTGTAGATCACCCCTATAAAGTTCAGGTTGCGAAAGCATATATAGTTTTGAAAGATGGCGTGAATCCTACTGAAAAAATAAAAAATGAGATTAAAGAATTGTGTAAAAAGAATTTAGCTAAGTATTCTTTGCCAAGCGAATATGAATTCAGAGATTCTTTACCAAGAACATTGGTTGGTAAGGTTGCTTTTAAAGAATTAGCTGATGAAAATAAAAATGTAAATTAATGTAAAAAAGTAAATATCATAATATTTACTTTTTTCTTTAGAAATTATGTTTTTTTTAGTAAAAAATATTTTTTTTATAAAAATATTTTTTTGTTTTTTAAAATTTTTGTTAAAAAAAACATTGACTTATATGTGTGCCTTTAGTAAGATTAATGTAGTCAGCATAGGAGGTGATTTAATTGCAAAAAGATATATTTGATGATCTTGTAGTTGTGAAAAGAAGTGGTCAAAGAGTTAATTTTAATAGTTATAAAATAGCTGTTGCAATTAAAAGCGCCTTTGATAGTGTTTATGATAATAGTGATGAATCTAATATTAATAAAGTTTATGAAAAAGTTTTAAAATATATAGAAAATAATTATGAGAATAGAAAAACAATAAATGTTGAAGATATTCAAGATATTATTGAAGCTATGTTACAGGAAGACAAATATTTTGAAGTTTATACGGCTTTTAGTGAATATAGGAAAAAAAGGGCTATTAGTAGAAAAATATTTACTCAAAAACAACAGCATAAATTTTTAAAAGCTATTGAAAAAATAAACGATGATAATGTTTTACTAAGTGATAATACGTTTAAACTTAATGATGTGGTTGTTAAATATGGGATGACGGTTATTAATGAAATAACAAAATCTTATATAATAGATAATAAATATCTTAGAGAGCATGATGAAGGAAATATTTTTATTCATGATATGTGTAATTTTTCTTTAGGTAGATTATCTAATATTCATATCGATATGACTGAATATTTAAGAAATAATTCTTTTGATAGTTTTATTTACTATTTGAAAAGTTTAGGTACTGAAGTAAATGGCGAAATTAGTATTCCAGCTTTGGATAAGTTGTTAGAACAATATTGCTTGCAGACATTTAAAAAGATTTATATTGATTATTTGTCTAAGTATTTGAAAGTATCCGGATTTGATCAATATATTAATTTAAATAAGATAATTGAAATGGTTAATAAAGAATCAGATATAATGTTTGAGATGTCTAACTATTCAATATATATGTTATCTTCTCAAGTTGAAAATATATTTAGTCAAGCTTATAAAGATAGTGTTGATAAATGTAAAAATGACTTTTATTTGAATATTAAAAATCTATTTTGTACTTTGGATGCTTCAAATAGGAAATATTCATTTAGTTTTGGTACTAGTTCTAATTATATAGGTTCATGTTTAAATAAAATAATTATTGAAGTTTTAAATGAGTTAGATAGATTAAGTAATGTTTCTGCAACATTTAAATATAATCAGATTAATAAAGATTATTTGAAAGAAATTTGTTCTTTAGTACTTAATGGAAAAAATGTTCTTATTGCTAATCTAAATGCTTCATATAACAAGAATATAAATGAAGTTGAATATTTCTCTGATGGTGTTAGAATTTTTGAAAATAATAATGATGATGAGAGTGGTTCTGTTGGTAGAATGATGATTGCAATTACTTCTATTAATTTTGCTAGATTAGGATTAGAATTTGAAAATGATACAATAAAGAATTTTTATAATAAATTAGATTTTGCGTTAGAAACTGTTAAAAATGAATTGTTGTTGACTTTTGAAACCATTGGAAATAAGAATAAAGATAATTATGATTATTTGTTTAATAATAACGTAATGAGTGATCAAAAACTTGAAAATGGGCAAAAGATAAGAAAAGTTATAAAAAATGGTGATTTATTAATCGGTGTGATAGGTTTAAAAGAGTGCGTTAATCTTTTGGAAAAGGATGAGAGTAAGCAATTATCTTTGCTTAGAGATATATTAAAGTTTTTAAATTATAAGTGTTTAAACTATCGTGAAGAAACAAGATTAAATTTTTATATTAACGCGCCTTATGAAAGTTTGGCTGCGAAGGAATTGATGACTTTGGATAAATCTATTTATGGAATAAGAAAAGAAATAAGAAATAAATATAGTTATGATTCTGTATATAATTTACCCATTTTAAAAGATGATTATAAGAGTATTGGTGAAATACAAAAGTTTATCAGTGGCGGAAGTGTTTATGAAATAAAGTTAAATAAGAGTATGAGTATTAATAAACTTGAAGAAATGATACTTACTTTGTTTGATAATGATATAGGATTGTTAAAGTTTAGAAGTAAGGAAGTGACTTGATGGAAATAAGCGGTTTTGAAAAAATGACTTTAACTGATTATCCTGGTTTTGTCGCGGCTATTGTTTTTACTCAAGGTTGTAATTTTAAATGTCCTTTTTGTCATAATAGTGATTTAATCTATTTCAAGAATGGTGCGATTGATGAAAATGAGATTTTAGATTATTTGAGTAAACGTAAAAAAATGCTCGATGGTGTAGTTATTACTGGTGGGGAACCAACTATGCAAAAAGATGTAGTTAGTTTTTTAAATAAGGTGAAAGAACTGGGATTAAAAGTTAAATTGGATACTAATGGTGCTAAACCTGAGGTTATAAAAAAAATAATAGAATTAAATTTGATTGATTATATTGCAATGGATATAAAAAGTAGCAAGAATAATTATTCAGTAGTAAGTGGGGTAAGTGTTGACTTAGATAAAATTTCTGAAAGTGTAAAACTTATAAAAGAATCTGGATTAGACTTTGAATTTAGAACAACGGTTGTTAGAAATTATCATACTTTAAATGATTTGTTAAGTATTTGTGAATTTGTTGGTAAAGATTCTAAATATTTTTTACAAAATTTTGAAAGTAGTTCTAGGGTTTTAGATGCTAATTTAAAAGCATTTACAAAAGATGAACTTTTAGAAATGTGTGCTAAATTAAATGAGAAATTTCCTAATGTTAAAGTTAGAGGAATATAAAATTATACAGGTGATTAGGAGGAGAAAGTTATGTATAAGGTTAGAAAAAGAGATGGCAAAATAGTGTCATTTGATATTAAAAAGATAGGAGCAGCTATTACTAAAGCGTTTGATGCAGAAAATAAAAATTATGATGAAAATGTAATTGATTTCTTGTCATTAAAAGTTACTGCTGATTTTGAAAGTAAAGTTAAAGATGACATCATAGATGTTGAAGATATTCAAGATAGTGTTGAAAAAGTTCTTTCGCAAGCTGGATATGCAGATGTTGCAAAGGCTTATATTTTATATAGAAAATTGCATGAAAAACAACGCGCAATGCAATCAACTATTTTGGATTATAAGGATGTTGTAAATAGTTATATCAATGTTACTGACTGGAGAGTTAAGGAAAATTCTACTGTTACATATTCTGTAGGCGGTTTAATTTTAAGTAATTCAGGGGCTATTACAGCTAATTATTGGTTAAGTGAAGTTTATGATAAGGAAATAGCTGATGCACATAGAAATTGTGATATACATTTGCATGATTTATCTATGTTAACTGGCTACTGTGCTGGTTGGAGTTTGAAGCAATTAATTCAAGAAGGCTTGGGTGGTGTTCCAGGTAAAATAACATCAAGTCCCGCAAAACATTTAAGTACTTTGTGTAATCAAATGGTTAACTTTTTAGGTATTATGCAAAATGAGTGGGCTGGTGCGCAAGCGTTTTCTTCTTTTGATACTTATTTGGCACCTTTTGTTAAAATTGATAATTTGTCTCAAAAAGAAGTTAAACAATGTATTCAATCATTTGTTTATGGCGTAAATACTCCAAGTAGATGGGGAACTCAAGCTCCTTTTACTAATATAACTTTGGATTGGGTTGTTCCAAATGATTTAGCTGAATTAAATTGTATAATTGGTGGAAAAGAAGTTGATTTTAAGTATAAAGATTGTCAAAAAGAAATGGATATGGTAAATAAAGCTTTCATTGAAATTATGATTGAAGGTGATGCTAATGGTAGAGGTTTCCAATATCCAATTCCTACGTATTCAATTACTAAAAATTTTGATTGGACAGAAACTGAAAATAATAAATTATTGTTTGAAATGACCGCTAAATATGGAACTCCTTATTTTTCAAATTATATAAATAGCGATATGGAACCAAGTGATGTTAGAAGTATGTGTTGTCGTTTAAGACTTGATTTAAGGGAGTTAAGAAAAAAGTCTGGTGGATATTTTGGTAGTGGAGAATCTACTGGGTCTATTGGTGTTGTTACAATTAATATGCCAAGAATTGCTTATTTGGCTAAAGATGAAAAAGATTTTTATGAGAGATTAGAGAAAATGATGAACATTTCTGCTAGAAGTTTAAAGGTAAAAAGAAATGTTATAACTAAATTGCTTGATGAGGGTTTATATCCTTATACTAAAAGATATTTGGGAACTTTTAATAATCATTTTTCAACTATAGGTTTAGTAGGTATGAATGAAGCTTGCTTAAATGCTAAGTGGATAAAAGAAGATTTAACTCATGAAAAAGCACAAAAATTTACGAAAGATGTTCTTAACTTTATGAGAGAAAAACTTTCTGATTATCAAGAAGAGTATGGAGATTTGTATAATTTGGAAGCAACTCCTGCAGAAAGTACTTCTTATCGTTTGGCTAAAAAAGATAAAAGTTTATATCCTGATATCATTACTGCTTCTGATGATGATACTCCATATTATACTAATAGTTCTCATTTGCCAGTGGGATTTACTAATGATATTTTTGAGGCTTTGGATATCCAAGATGAACTTCAAACTTTATATACTTCTGGTACAGTTTTCCATGCATTTTTGGGTGAAAGGTTACCTGACTGGAAAGCTGCAGCTAATTTAGTTAGGAAGATTGCAGAAAATTATAAGTTGCCTTATTATACTTTGAGTCCTACATATTCAATTTGTAAGAAACATGGTTATTTTGCAGGTGAAGTATTCAAATGCCCTGTTTGTGATGGCGAAACAGAAGTTTATAGCAGAATTACAGGTTATTATAGGCCAGTTAAAAACTGGAATGATGGTAAAGCTAAAGAATATAAGATGCGTAAATTGTATGATGTTAATTGTTCTAAAGAACCTCATTCAAAAAAAGTTGAAGATGGAATATTACTTTTTGGAACTAAGACTTGCCCTAATTGTAAAATGGCTAAAAAGGTGTTAGATGATGCTAAGGTTGATTATAAATGTGTTGATGCTGAAAAAGATGTTGATTTAACTTTATCTTATGGAATTAAACAAGCTCCAACTTTGGTAGTAATAAAAAATGGTGAAGTTGAGTTAATTAAGAATATTTCTAATATTAAAAAATTTGTTAATGAAAATGTGGTTTGTCATGTATGATGCAATTGTAATTGGAGCAGGGCCAGCTGGTTTAACAGCTGGCATCTATTTAGCTCGTGGTGGTGCTAAAACTTTAATAATCGAAAAGGAAAGTATTGGTGGTCAAATAGCTTCTTCTCCTTTGGTTGAAAATTATCCTGGATTTAAAAGTGTGAGTGGAAGTGAACTTGTAGATACGTTATATGAACAAGTGGTTGATCTTGGGGTTGATATTGAAATTGGCGATGTAAAGTCAATTGAAAATGGTGAGATAAAAAAAGTTTTTGTCGATGATGCTGTTTATGAGACAAAAACGGTTATAATTGCTACAGGTGTTAAACATAGAAAATTGAATTTGGAAAAAGAAGAAGAATTTATTGGTTCAGGTATTCATTTTTGTGCTACTTGCGATGGCCCTTTTTATAAAAATAAAGTTGTCGCTGTGGTTGGAGGCGCTAATAGTGCTGTTATAAATGCAATATATTTATCATCTTTATGCGATAAAGTGTATTTAATTTATAGAGGTAAAGATTTAAGGTGTGAAAATAAGTTAAAAGAAAAAGTTAGTAATTTAAAAAATGTTGAAATATTGTTAAATTCTAATGTTACTCAATATTTAGGTGTTGATAAGTTAGAAAGAATTGTCGTTAAAGATTTGCAATGTGAAAAAGAAATTCAAGTTGATGGATTATTTGTGTCAATTGGAATGAATCCTGAAACTAGTATTAAATTAAATTTAAATAAAACTGATAATGATTATTATGATAGTGTTGATACGTTAACTAATTTGCCTGGTATTTTTGTTGCTGGAGATTGTAGAAATAAAAATGTTAGACAGGTAACTACAGCTGTAAGTGATGGAACTGTTGCAGCTATAAACGCTTTAAATTATTTGCAAAATTAAAAAATGCCAAGTTGTTGGCATTTTTTAGTCGATATTAATAAGTTTTTTATTTTCTTTTTCTTCAACTTTTGGAATTACAATTTTTAATGTTCCGTTTTTAAATTCGGCTTTTGTTTTTTCTGTGTCAACATTACCTACATAAAATTGTCTTTTAATTTCTCCATAAGTTCTTTCTCTTCTAATGTAGTTTTTATCTTTTTCTTCTTTGTCTTCTCCTTTTGTTGCTTCTACAGTAAGGTAACCATCATTAATGTCAATAGAAATGTCTTCTTTGTTGAATCCTGGTATGTCCATTTCTACATGATATTTGTTATCTTTTTCGTAGATATCACATTTCATTGCATTACTTATTCTTTCATCTAGAAAATCATCAAAGAAATTATCAAGATAATATCTTCTTGGCAATAAACTCATATCTATCCCTCCTTACATTTTTAAATATAACACCATAATTAGCACTTGTCAATATAGAGTGCTAAATTTTCATATTTCTTTCACATTTATATTTTATGTAAAAAAAAGGAAACTATTCTTCAAAAAAGTCTCCTAATTTAATTTCTAGTTTATCAGCAATTAATTTTAAAGTTTCAATTGATATAGTTGCATGAACTTTTGATGACTCTAAGTTTTTTATATAGCCGTAAGATAAGTTACATAATTCTGCCAAATCTTCTCCAGTTAGTCCTTTTTGTTTTCTAAATTTTTGAATATTTTTTCCAACTATTGTGTAAATGTTCCTAGTTTTGGGTTTTTCTTTAATATATACCATTACTACTTCACCTATTTAATTTTCTCATAAATTTAATATTCGTTTAGTCACTATATGCATGACTTTGTAAATAAATTAATTTTTTTATATTATTTTACCATTTTTTACCAAAAAATGATTATTAAATAATAATTTAGTGTATTGTTTAACTTGTATCTCTTTGGTAAAATAAGTTATAGGAAGTGTGCCTTTATGAAAAAGAAAAAGTTTTTAGAATTGTTAAGCAAAAAAATTAATTACGTTGATAATAAGGATAAACAGAAAATTTTGAATAAATATGATAAAAAAATAAAAGTTAAAATGAAATTTTTATCTGAAAGAGAAGCTGTTAGTAAGTTTAATGTTGAGAAGATTGTGAAAAAAGAGTTATGTTTGTTTAAAATAAAAACCTTTTTTATAAAAGTTTTTAATGGAATTTTGTCTTTTATAAAACTTGTGTATTTGAAAGTATTCAATTGTATAAAGGTGTTTACTAAAAAGAAACCGTTTAGTAATAATTCTAAAAAAATAAAAAAAGAAAAACAATTATATAGTGGTACTGAAAATTTAAGACTGAAGAATAAATGGTGTAGATTATTGATGATATTCTTGTATATATTATTATTAGTAATATTGTTTGTATTATGTATTTTCTTTTTTGTAAATGTTATAGCTTTATTAGATGGTATTAGAATTTTTAGTTTTATTTCTACTACGTGTTTATTTATTATATGTATTATTCTGCTTTTGTTTTTGTTAAATAGTGTTTTACATAATATTAAAATCGATTTTCGAAAAGTTCGTTTTCACTTTGTAATTCTGGTAATGTTATTGGGATGCAGTGTTGGCTATTCAATATATGAGTTTTATAAATTAAGTGAAATTGATGATTTTTCTGATGCTTATACTATGTCTAGTGAGACTGATTTCTTTGACTTGATGGAGGATGATACATTAGATATCCAGTTTAATTCTGAATATGATACTCAATATCAAATAAAATATGATAATTCTTTAGAGGGTCAGATTAAAATTGTAACTAATTATTATAGAAATTATTATGATTATGTTATTAAAAAAAATCGCGGGGATATTTATATTTCTTTTCATGTTAATAATAGAAATGTTGTTAGTACTTTGATTGATGGGCTTAGAGAAGATAAGTTATATAATTTAGATGAATTAAAAAGATATGATATTACAATTTATATTAGTGAAGACGATAAAGATAAAATAAATGTATATTAAATAAAAAACTCTAGAAATTCTAGAGTTTTTGTGTTGTTGAACACATTTGTGAATATTTGTTCTTTTTCAAGAACAATTTTATTATATACTAAAATTTGATTTTTGTAAATAATTTGTGCCTAAAATTTGTTTTTAATATAAAAACAATTCATATGAATTGTTTAATTTATTTAGATGGCGCCTGATGCAGGACTCGGACCTGCGACCTAACGGTTAACAGCCGTGCGCTCTACCGACTGAGCTAATCAGGCATTGCATTAGTATTATATTAAATATGATTTGTAAAGTCAACAAATTTATAAAAAAAATTGTATTATTGTTATTTTTTTATTATAATATATTTGGTGAATATAAATGAATGATAGTATGGAAGTTCTAAATTTTGATGATTCAAATGATAAGTTTAGTATACTTGAAACTTATGGAGAAAATTTAAGTAGGAAATTTTATATAACTAATCCTGCTATTGGGCGAGATAAAGAAATTAATGAAACTATTTTAATTTTGTTAACTCCAGAGAAAAGTGCTTTATTAACTGGTAAACCTGGTATAGGTAAAACTGCTATAGTTGAGGGACTGGGATATAGAATGCAAAGAGGTGAAGTTCCTGATGCTTTAAAAAATTATGAATTGATAAAAGTTAATATTACCAGTTTGTTGGGAAATGCTGTTAGTGAGGGGCGAAATGAAAATAGATTACAGTTGTTAGTTGATGAATTGAAGGAAAGAACTAATATAATTTTGTTTATAGATGAAGTTCACCTATTAGTTAGTAGAAACACTTCTAATTTGAATGTCGATTTTGCTAATATGTTAAAACCTGGATTGGATAGGGGTACTATTAAAATGATAGGAGCAACGACTACAGAAGAATATGAATATTATATATTAAGAGATCGCGCATTTTTGAGACGTTTTCAACGTGTTGATGTTGCTGAGCCAACTCAGGAGGAAACTGTTGAAATATTACTTGGAACTATGCCAAAAATTGAAAAACAAACTGGTGTTGATTGCACATATACTGATTTTGTTAAGAAAAGGATTTGTGAATTTATAGTTCAGATGACAGATCAATATAAGAGAATATACGAAATAGGAAATAGATATCCTGATATTTCCTTGGCTTTGCTTGGAAATGCTTTTTCAAATGCTGTGTTTGAAAATTTAAAAGTTTTAAAAATACATCATGTTTATAATGCAATTAAAAGTGCAAAAAACGTTTATGAAGATGTTAAGAAAAAGGAGTTGATAAAGTTTAAAGAACAGTTTAAGGATATTATTGGGGATGAAAATGCTATTTTAGATTAGGAGAGAATATGAAAGAAGAAATATTTGAATTTATTGAAGAAGAAAAACAACGTCAGCAAAATAATGTTGAATTGATTGCATCTGAAAATTTTGTTTCGTTAGATGTAATGAGAGCTCAAGGAAGTGTATTGACAAATAAGTATGCTGAAGGTTATCCAGGTAAGAGATATTATGGTGGCTGTGAGTTTGTCGATAAAGTAGAAAATATTGCGAGAGAGAGATTAAAACAATTATTTAAAGTTAATTATGTTAATGTGCAGCCACATTCAGGTAGTTCTGCAAATATGGCAGTATATAAAGCTTTACTAAATGTTGGAGATAAAGTTATGGGAATGAGTTTAAGTGCTGGTGGGCATTTAACTCATGGGCATTTAATTAATTTTAGTGGACTTGAGTATAAAATAGTTTCTTACGATGTTGATAAAGAAACTGAATGTATAGATTATAATGAAGTTGAAAAATTAGCACTTTTGGAAAAGCCTAAAATGATTATTGCTGGTGCGAGTGCATATTCTAGAATTATTGATTATAAACGTTTTCGTGAAATTGCTGATAAAGTTGGCGCATATCTTATGGTAGATATGGCACATGTGGCTGGACTAGTCGCTTCAGGATTGCATCCAAATCCTTGCGAGTATGCGCATGTGGTTACAAGTACTACTCATAAAACTTTAAGGGGTCCTCGTGGTGGTATAATTTTAACTAATGACGAAGAAGTTTCTAAGAAAATTGATAAAATGATTTTTCCTGGTATACAAGGTGGTCCATTGATGCATGTTATTGCTGCAAAGGCGGTATGTTTTGCTGAAGCCATGGAGCCAAGTTTTAAAATATATCAAAAACAGGTTATAGATAACGCAAAAGCATTAGCAGAGAGATTAAAATCTAGAAATTTGAGGATAGTAACTGGTGGAACTGATAATCATTTAATTTTAGTAGATCTTAGAAATTTGAATATTACCGGGAAAGAAGCTGAAGAAATTTTAGAAAAAGTTAATATTACGTGTAATAAAAATGGTATTCCTTTTGACCCGGAAAGTCCATTTAAGACTAGCGGAATTAGGTTGGGAACACCTGCAATGACTACTCGTGGCTTTAAGGAAAAAGAATTTGAATTTATTGCAGATTGTATTGTAGATGCTTTGGAAAATAAAAATGATGAAGAAAAGTTAAGCAGTATAAAAAAAGATGTCTTGACATTGTTAGAAAAGTTTACTTTATATGAAAATTAATTTTTCTTAATTAGTAGAAATTTGAAAATCAAATATTTGTAATTAAATATTTGATTTTTTGTGCTTAAAATTAAATTTTTTGCGTTTTGATTTGTGTATTTGTCTATGTTATATTTCATTTAGGGAGGTTTTATGAAAGAATATTTAGTGCTAAAAAATGTTAGCAAAAGTGTTAACGGAAATTATATTTTAAAAAATATTGACTTGATAATTAATAAAGGAGAGATAATTGGAATTGTTGGTTTAAATGGTAGTGGTAAAACTACTTTATTAAAATGTATTTTAAACTTTGTGAAGTTTGAAGGAAAAATTTATGTTAATAATAAACAAAATAATTTTTTGGTTAATACTGGTTTTTTAATTGAAAATCCAAATCTGTATTTAAATATCAGTGGCAAAAAAAATATATCTTTTTGGTTAAATTTTTTTAGTGATATTGATATTAATTATGTGAATGAACTTTGTTCTTTATTTAATTTAAATTTAAGTAAAAAAGTTAAAAAATATTCTTTAGGAATGAAACAAAAGTTGGGCCTGATTTTGGCTTTAATTAATAAACCTGAATTATTATTATTAGATGAGCCAACTAATGGACTTGATATAAAAAATATAATTAATTTACGTAATATTCTACTTAATTTAAATGGGACAACTATCTTAATTTCTTCACATGATATAAATGAATTGTCTAAAATTTGTGATAGATTGATTTTAATAAATAATGGAGAAATAGTAAGAATAATAAAAAAATGTGATTTCCCTATTTATCGTGAAAAAAAATTAGTGGAAATATTGGAGTGTAAATATGTTTAAATTGGTTAAAATATTGTTAAAACGAGAAATAAAAAAGAGTTATTTTATTTCGTTTTTGATAATAATAACTTTATTTTCATTTGTTGTTTGTAGTATTTCATATAAAAATTATAAATTTAGTGAAAAAGAAACTATAATCATTAATGATAAATTAAGTGAGGAAGAATATTATAAGCAATACCCTAGTGGATTATTTGATAGATATTTATATTATTATGAACTTTATATAAAAGAAAGTATTAATAAAATTAAATTAAATAATCTGTATAATGATAATGAGTTATTTTCGTTTGAAAATATATATAAGGTTCAAGTTTTTTTATCTATTATTTCAATTATTGTTGGATCCGTATTAATGTTAAATGAATATAAAAATGGTACTATAAAATTGTTTCTTAACAAAGGATTACCTAGATTTAAGGTATTTATGTCGTTTTTAATGTGCTGTTTAATTTTATTAGTAATTTTAAATTTATTTTTGTTTTTGGTGTATACTTTATCATTAATAATAGTAAGTCATTCTTTTGAATTATTTAAACTTAAAATACCTGAAATTTTGAATGGTGAAATTGAGTATGTAAATTATTATTTGAAATCTTTTAGTAAATATTTGATTAATATATTTCCTATTATTTTTATTGGATTATTTTCGTTTTGCTTTTCTATACTATGTCTAAATCGTTTAATAGTCATTTGTGTTTCATTTTTTTTAGAGGTATTTGGTATAGTAATTTTTCAATGGTTACTTGAATATAAAATTCGTTTTTTAATGTATACTTTTTTGCCTTATTTAGATTATACGATTTTCAATGATAAATTGAATATTATTTTGTTTAATATGCAATATGGAACAACTTTGTCGTTATATAATGGAAGTTTTATTTTGTTATTTACTTTAATATTAATGTTTGCACTTTCATTAATCCGTTTTGTAAAAAGAGATATAAATTAAAAAGAGTCATAAAACTCTTTCGCACAAATCCTCGTATTTTCTGCCTCGAGGAATAATTTTAAATATTCTAGTATTTTCATCTATTATGTTAATTTTTATGTCTAATCTATTTTTAGGAAGTATATCTTCAATTAAATCAGACCATTCAATGATACATACACCTTTTTTGTTAAAATATTCAGTGATTCCAATGTCTTCTTTCATTTCATTTAGTCTGTATACGTCCATGTGAAATAGTTTCATTTTTCCTTCATACTCTTTAATAATTGTAAAAGTTGGTGAAGTAATGTTTTCTTCTATTCCCATTGATGCAGCAAATGCTTTTGCAAATACTGTTTTTCCACTTCCTAAATCTCCTTGTAAACAAATTACCATATTTGGAAATTTTTCGCTTTCTATGTTTTGAGCTAATTCTATAGTCTCTTCTTCGTTATTTGTTGTTATTTTGTATTCCATAAAATCACCACAATTTTATTGTATCATTAAAAATGGATAATGGACAATATATTTTTTATTCTTTACATATAAAATGATGTTATTCGCCTTTTCCTAGTATAAAAGACTACATATTATACAGTAGGAGGTATTTTATGTATTTTGATGAAAGAGAAAATTATTTGGATTATGTTGGTGAAGCGGTAAATAATTATGTTGAGGTAGAGGATAAGGATCATAATGAACTTAATAATCATGAGACATATCATTTTAAAAATAATAAGATATATGATATTAATAATATAAATATTAATAATTATAGAGATAATATGTCAATTGATTTAAGTATGCCCAAAGATGCGTTAAATAAAGGTGGAATATTTAAAAATATTTATGACCCATATAAAAATTATGTTTATAAAGTGGTCGTTAGTGGTGAAAGGGATGAATTGTTATTAAAAATTCAAGAATTAACTTTTGCTATGAAAGATTTAGGATTGTATTTGGATGTTTATCCAAATAATACAGATATTTTTGATATTTTTAAAAGTTATGAAAAAGAATTAAAGGAATTAAAAAAGACTTATGAAGGTAAATATGGCCCTTTAAATTCGTTTGATGTTGAAGGAAGTAAATATGAATGGTATTTAAATCCATGGCCATGGGATAAAGGGGGTAATTAATATGTTTAAATATGAAAAAATGTTAGAATATCCTATAAATATACGAAAAAAAGATTTAAGAATGGCTAAGTTGTTAATGGCTCAGCTGGGAGGCCCTGATAGTGAACTTAGTGCGTCACTAAGATATTTTTGTCAGAGATATACTATGCCAGATGCTAAGGGTAAAGCCTTGTTGACTGATATTGCCACTGAAGAATTTGGGCATATTGAGATGATTCAAACTATGATTTATCAATTAACTAAAGATGCATCATTAAAAGAATTAAAAGATGCAGGGCTTGATAGCTATTTTGTTCAGCATAAAAAAGGAATTTATCCTGTAGATGCAAGTGGTGTTCCATTTACTGCTTCTTATTTTCAGTCAACTGGAGATCCTATAGTTGATTTGCAAGAAGATATGGCTGCTGAAGAAAAGGCAAGGGCAACATATGAGAATTTAATGGATTTAACCGATGATGCTGATTTACTTGCACCTTTGAGTTTTTTAAGACAAAGAGAAGTTGTTCATTTTAATAGATTTAAAGAGTTACATGATGAGTATAAGAAAAATGGATTAAAATAAATGCAATACTATAGTTTTTACTATAGTATTTTTTTGACTTAATGAGTTAGATATTATATAATTTTTTTGTTGGTGAATTATATGCTAGAATTAAAAAATATAAATTATAAGGTAGATAATAAATATATTTTAAAAGATATTAATTTGGAAATAAAGGACCATGAATTTGTGTTGATTACTGGACCTAATGGTAGTGGCAAAAGTACGTTGGTTAAAATTATTATGGGATTAATTAAACCTACTAGTGGCTCTATTGTAATTAATGGCTATGATATAACTGATAAAAGTGTATATGAAAGGGCAAAAATGGGTATTACTTTTACTTTTCAAACTCCAGTTGTTTTTAAAGGTCTTACTGTAAGGGATTTACTTTGTATAAGTAGAGATTATTATTATGACGATTATATTGGTAGAGAATTGCTTAGAAAAGTTGGTCTTTGTGCACAGGAATATTTGGATAGGGAAGTAAATAATAGTTTAAGTGGCGGTGAGCTTAAAAGAATAGAACTTGCTTGTGCGCTAGGAAAACAGGGAAATTATATTTTATTTGATGAACCTGAAGCGGGTATAGATTTGTGGAGTTTTGAGGATTTAACTAATATTTTTAAAAGTATGAAAAAATCTAAAAAAAGTGGGATGTTAGTTATTTCACATCAAGAAAGATTATTTAATTTAGCTGATAGAATTGTTATTATTGAAAATGGAACTATAAAAGAAATTGGAAGTAAAAATAAAATTAGTAAATATTTAAAAAACATTAAATGTGAAAAATGTATGAGGGATTGTAATGAATAAAGATGATAATGATATTCTTTTTAATATTTTAAATGAAGAAATTAGTGAAGATAGTATCCATAATATAAGAAAAAATGGTGAAACTGTTAGTCGACATGACTCTGATGAAATAAGTATTGTGTCTAAGAAAGCAAAGCAGGGTATAGAGATTTATGTGAAGTCTTCAGTTAAAAATCAAGTTGTTCAAGTACCAGTCTTGTTAACTACTGAGGGATTCACAGATGTGGTTTATAATGATTATAATGTGAGCGATAATGCTGAAGTTACTATAGTTGCTGGATGTGCAATTCATAATGATTGTGAAATCACTAGTATGCATTCTGGTGTTCATGCATTTAATATTGGTAAAAATGCAAAGGTAAAGTATGTGGAAAAACATTATGGATGTGGTCAAATTGATTCTAATAGGATTATTAATACTGATACAATAATAAATTTGGGTAAAGGTTCTAGTTTGGTTATTGAAACAGTTCAAATTAGCGGTGTTGATAAGTCTACTAGAAATACTATTGCTGTTTTGGAAGATGAAAGTACACTTGAAATTACTGAAAAATTAATGACTGCTTCTAATGATAATGTTTTGTCTTCTTATAAAATTAATTTAAATGGTATAAATACTAAAGCTAATTTAATTTCAAGAAGTATTGCTAAAAATAATAGTTGTCAAGAATTTGTTAGTGAATTAATTGGAAATAATAAATCGTTTGGTCATATTGAGTGTGATGCAATTATAATGGACAATGCGAAAGTTTCATCTACTCCTAAAATTATTGCTAATAGTGTAGATGCTGAACTTACTCATGAGGCTGCTATTGGAAAAATCAGCGGTGAACAACTTTTAAAATTAGAAACTTTAGGATTGACTAAAGAGGAAGCAGAAGCTGAAATAATTAAAGGTTTTATGAAATAAGATATATCGTTAAAATATATCTTTTAATTTGATAATAAATTATCACATAAATCATTAATTAATTTTGAAATTTCTTCTGGAGAATTTTTAAATTTGTCATCTATCCATTTTTCTATTATTCCAATGCTACCAAAAGCAAAAAAATTAAAGATGTAATCAATTTGATTTGTTGAAAATTTTGTTAATTTGTTTTTCCACTCTGTGGCACTTTTTATGTAACCTAAATATACAATTTTTCTGATAAATTCTTTGTTTCCATAAGGGCCAAATAATACTTTGCATGCATTTTGGTTTTCGTAAATTATTTTTATCATGCTATCTATAAATGGCTTTATGCTTTCGTTATTTTCAATTAAATCCATACTTTTTTTAATGTCGTTATATAACTCTAATTCTATTTTTTCAATTAAGTCATATATATCAACATAGTACTTATAAAATGTGGCGCGATTGATGTCAGCTAAACTGCATAACTCTGTAACAGTAATTTTGCTTATTTCTTTTTTCTCCATGAGTTTTAGCATGCTATCTTTAATTGTTGTTAAAGTGTATTTTGTTCTACGATCCATCCTTTTCATTTTTTCTCCCTTATTTTATACAAAATCGATAACATTTGTTTATTATTAAACAATTTATACATAAAATGATTATTGTAAAAATCTTATATTAAAAGTATAATTTAATATGTAAAGTTAGTCAACACATTGTTGATTATTGTGAAAGGAATGTGAAATATGTTTGATAAATTAAAACAATTATTTAAGTCTAAAACAGAGTTGCCTTGGTTTAAATATTATGGAAATATGCCTAAAAGACTTAAGTATTTTGAAGGTAGTTTGTATGAGTATATGGAAAATACGGCTATTAAATATCCTAATTACTGTGCAATTGAGTTTTTTAATAAAAAAATGAATTATAAGACTTTATTAGATGAAATTGATGGGGTTGCTTTAAGTTTAATTGATGATGGGGTTAAAGAAAATGATATCGTTACTATTTGTATTGCTAATTCTCCTGAAGCAGTTGTTGCATTTTATGCTGTTAATAAAATAGGTGCGGTATCTAATATTATTCATCCTTTAAGTAGCGAGAATGAAATTAAAAATTTTATAAAAAATACTAATTCTAATGTGGTTTTTGTTTCTGATATTTTATATGATACTATGATTAGTATTTGTAATGATTTGAAAATTAAATCTGTTGTTGTTTGCCCGCTTTCAAATAAAATGGATACAGTTCATAAACTTTTATATAATGTATTTAAAGCCCCTAAGTTGAATGACTTGCCAGAAAATTTTATTTTATATAATGATTATATGACGATTTCTTTAGATACCTGTGAAACTGTTCATAGAAATTATGATGATGACGCTGTAATTTTATATAGTGGTGGTACTACAGGCAGCCCTAAAGGTGTGGTTTTAAGTAATTTGTGCTTTAACTCAATACCTTTGCAATATTCTCATGTTATTGAAGCTCATCCGGGTGATTCTATTTTGAGTTATTTACCTATATTTCATGGATTTGGTTTGTGCGTTTCTATCCATACTCCTTTAACTTATGGAATGAGATGTGTTTTGGATCCTAAAATAGATGTTAAAAAAATTAATAGTATTTTAAAGAATAAGAAGATTAATTTTTTGCCTGTGATTCCTGCTCTTTTAAATGTGATGATTAAAGATAAAACTTTGAGTAAAAATGCATTTAAAAATTTAAGGTACATAGTCAGTGGTGGAGACTTTCTAAATTTAGAATTGAAACAGTCCGCTGAAAAGTTTGTTAATAGTCATGGGTCAAGTGCTAAAATAATTGTTGGTTATGGTTTGACTGAAGCAATGGCAGCTGTCTGTGCTAGTATTGAACCAAATTATAAGAGTAAGAGTGTCGGTGTTCCGCTACCTGATAATCGTTATAAAGTATTAAAAAATGATACACATATTCCATGTGATAAGAATGAAGTTGGTGAAATTTGTTTGGCTGGACCTAGTTTAATGAGTCGTTATTATAAAAATGAAGAGGAAACTTTTAAGGCTTTGCAAGTTCATGATGATGGAATTTTGTGGTTGCATACAGGTGATTTGGGGTATGTTGGTGATGATGATGTATTATATTTTGAAACAAGGAAAAAACGTGTAATTATTTCTAATGGTTTTAATATATATCCAAATTATATCGAAGAAGTTTTAAATAAACATCCTTATGTCGAAACATCAATTGTAGTTGGCCAAAGAGATAAGGCGAGGGCTCAAGTCGCAAAAGCAGTTATTGTTTTAAAAGATGATGTTATTGAATCAGAAAAAGTTAAAACTGAAATAAAAGATTATTTGAAAAAAAATATTAGTAGATATTCGGTTCCAAAAATCTATGAATTTACTAAGGAATTACCTAAAACTAAAGTCGGCAAAGTTGATTTTAAAGCCTTAGAGTGAAAAGTTTTTTGAACTTTTCATTTTTTTTTGGTAGAATATGTGCGAGGGATGTTTATGTATACATTATTTATTGATACTCATAGTAGTAAGATATGTTTAGCTTTGTATGATGGTAAGATACTTATAAAAAGTGAAAAAGAAAGTATAGAAAGTCATTCTATTTACGTTGTTCCAATGTTAAAAGAGTTGATGGAAAATAATAATGTTTCTTTTGATGATATAAAAAATGTGGTTGCTGTTAATGGCCCTGGTAGTTTTACTGGAATTAGAATTGGTCTTAGTGTTGCAAAGGCAATTTGTTATTCTTTAGATAAACCTATATACTTAATTTCTAGTTTAACATCTATGTTAGTAAGTTATGAATCTGATGATTATAAGATGGCTGTTATACCTGATAATAAAGGGTTTTATATTAGTGTTTTTGATAAAGATAATAATTCTGTTGTCGATGAAAAATATCAGGAAAATATTGATGAGTATTTGTCTAAATATAATAAAGTAAGTGGTTTATTGGATGTTAAAAAAATCATTGATTATGCTTTGATGGGAGAACCTGTTAATGTTTTTAAGGTTAAGGCTAATTATGTTAAAGTAATCGAGGTTATGAATGATAAAAAGTAAGCAAATTAAAGAATATGAATTTGAACTTGATTATTTTATTGATGAAAGTGTAGTTGGTTATTTAAAATATGAAGTTACTTATGAAGTTGTAAATGTTACTGATGTATATGTTGATGATAAATATAGAAAACAGGGTATTGCAACTGAACTTTTTAATTATTTATTTAATAGTGTTAAACCAGAAAAATTTATGTTGGAAGTTAATGAAAATAATTTGGGTGCGATTAATTTATATAAAAAATTTGGATTTGTTACTATACATGTAAGAAAAAAATATTATAAGGATGGAGATGCGTTAATTATGGAGTCAAAGGTGTGCGATGATGTTTATATATTGGCTATAGAATCTTCTTGTGATGAAACTAGTGTGAGTATTGTAAAAAATGGTACTGTAGATGTTGCTACTACTGTTAACTCTCAAATAGACGTTCATAAAAATTATGGTGGTGTTGTTCCTGAAGTAGCATCTAGAATGCATTTAGAGAATATTACTTTTGTCCTTGATGAGACTTTATCTAAAGCTAATATGAAACTAGAAGATATGGATGCGTTTGCTTGTACTTATGCTCCTGGTCTTTTGGGCAGTCTATTGGTTGGTTTAGAGACTACGAAAACTTTGAGTTTGATTTATAATAAGCCTTTTATTAAAGTTAATCATATGATGGGGCATATTTATGCTAACAATATTGGAAATAATATGAGTTATCCGTTACTTGCTTTGATAGTGAGTGGTGGACATACTGATTTGATTTATATGGAAAGTGAGACAAGTATTGAATATATTGGTCAGACTTTAGATGATGCTGTTGGTGAGTGTTTTGATAAAGTGGCTAGAATTGTTAATTTGCCTTATCCGGGTGGACCTAATGTTGAAAAACTAGCATTAAATGGCAGGGATACTTATCCAATGCCTAATTTATTAAGTGATGGTAGTACTAATTTTAGTTTTAGTGGAATTAAAAGTCATGTAGTTAATTTGGTTCACAATGAAAAACAAAGGGGAAATAGTATTAATGAAGAAGATTTATGTTGCTCTTTTCAAAATGCAGTTACTAAATCGTTGGTTTCTAAAACTTTACTTGCTTTAAATAAGACGGGCGCTAAAAATTTAATAATGGCTGGCGGTGTTGCTAGTAATAGTTTTATTAGAGAATCTATAAGAAAAATGTGTGAAGAAAATAATATTAATTTTAGTGTTCCGGATAAAAAGTATTGCACTGATAATGGAACTATGATTGGGGCAGCCGCATATGTTTTGTATAAAAATAATAAATTCGCTAGTTTAAATACAAATGCGAAAAGTCATGAGTTGTTAACTTTATAATTGACTTTTTTTGTTTTCATTATAAAATTAAAATAGTGGAACATATGAGAAAAGTAATGTTAAAAAATTTATTTTTAATGGTTATTATGATATGTGTTTTGTGTATATCTTTTTTTGGTGTTACTTGGGCTTGGTCTACTGGTGCAATTGAAAAATTTTATTCTAGTAATGATGACTTAGCAATCTCGGTTAATTATGTAGATGGATCGATGATTAATCAAAAATGTGATGGGACAAGTCAAAGTAAAAGTTTTGTTGTTTTAAATGATTCAAATGAAGTTGGTTATTTTAATGTTATTTTGTATATTGATAATGTTTCAACTGAAGAAATTGGAAACTATATTTATTATCAGTTGTTAGATGATAATGGTGATGTTTTAGCTTATGGTAATTTGGCTGATATCTATAGTTCTAATAAAATATCTTTAATTGTAAACGAAGAAATTTTTATAAATGAAAGTAAAAGTTATACTTTAAAAGTCTGGAGCGATGTTTGTGAAAGTGAAGGATTTATAAGTGCTCATTTGATTGTTAACTAAATTTAATTCTTTTTTTTTGATTTTTTAATATAATTTATTGGTGATACTATTGAACTACAATAAAGCAGGGCTTACGGATAAAGAAGTAGCAATTAGTAGGCAAAATCATGGTAGTAATAGAATAACAAGTAGTAAAAAAAATAGTTTTTTTAGGCTTGTAATTGAGTCTTTAAATGATCCTATTATAAAAATATTGCTTATTGCTTTGGGTGTTAAAGTGGTATTTTTGTTTCAAGATAGTGATTTTTATGAATTGGTGGGTATTATTTTATCAATTTTGGTTGCTAGTATAATTAGTAGTTTAAGTGAGTATGGTAGTGAAAAAGCATTTCAAAAACTGGCGGAAGAAAATAGTAAAGTGGATGTTAAAGTTTTTAGAAATTCAAAACTTATAAATGTTGATATTGATGAAATTGTGGTTGGAGATTTTGTTTTGCTAGAAAGTGGAGATAGAGTTTGTGCTGATGGGGTTCTTGTTGAAGGTGAAATTTATGTTGACGAGTCAATGTTAACTGGGGAAACAAAAGAAAAGTTGAAAGTAGTTAATGATAAGGTTTTTAGAGGAAGTGTTATTACAAATAAGCATGGTATTATGAAAGTGTATGAAGTGGGCTTCAATACTTTTTATGGTAATATTGCTAAAAGTATTGAAGAAGCAAGCCCTGTGAGTCCTTTGAAAATGAGGCTTAGAAAATTGGCCCAACTGATAAGTAGAATTGGCTATTTCTGTGCTTTTTTAGTAATGTTTTCTTATTTGTTTAATGTTATTGTTGTTGAAAATAATTTTGAGATTTCACAGATATTATCGATGATTAAAAATTATAAGATTATATTCCCACATTTGTTGTATTCTCTTACTTTAGCTGTGACTATAATTGTAGTCTGCGTTCCTGAAGGTTTGCCAATGATGATTACGCTTGTTTTGAGTTCTAACATGAAAAGAATGTTAAAAAATAATGTTTTGGTTAGAAAGTTGGTCGGTATAGAAACGGCAGGCAATATTAATATTTTGTTTAGTGATAAAACTGGTACGATTACTAAGGGTGAATTTAGTGTGGTTGGATTATGTTTGTATGATGGAACTTTTTATAAAAATTTTGATAAAATTAAGTCTGAAAAATTAAAGGAACTTTTGTATTTATCTTTGATTTATAATAATGCTGCGTTTTTAAATGGTACTGAAATACTGGGTGGCAATGTTACTGATCGGGCAATTATTAAGTTTGTTGGTAAGAATGAAAAAAATAAATATGCAATAGTTAATGAGGAACCTTTTGATAGTAAAAATAAGTATTCTAGCGTAACTGTTAATTATGATGGTGAAACTACATTTTATAAAGGCGCTTTTGAGATGTTTAAGGATAATATTAGTTTTTATTGTAATAATGAAGGTATGAAAAAAATTGTTAATTTAAGTGAACTAAATAAATTAGTTGATAAGTATGCTAAGGCTGGTTATAGGATTATTACTTTGGTAATTAAAAATGGAAAAAGTTATACCTTTATTGGAATTGTTTTGATTAAAGATGAGGTTAGAAAGGAAAGTATTGAGGGAATAAATTTGGTTACAGCAGCTGGAATACAAACTGTCATGCTAACTGGCGATTCGCTTGAAACTGCTAAAAATGTTGCTATGGAAATTGGACTTGTAAATAGTGAAAATGATTATGTTATTACTAGTGAAGAACTAAATAAAATGTCTGATGAGGAAGTTAAACTTATTCTGCCTAAATTAAAGGTAGTTGCAAGAAGTTTGCCTAATGATAAGAAAAGACTTGTTTTGTTGTCACAAGAACTTGGACTTGTTGTTGGAATGACTGGAGATGGTGTTAATGATGCCCCTGCTTTAAAGAAAGCAGATGTTGGTTTTGCAATGGGAAGTGGGACTGAAGTCGCTAAGGAAGTTAGTGATATTGTTATTTTAGATGATAATTTTTTGAGTATTACAAAAACTGTTCTTTTTGGAAGAACAATTTTTAAGAGTATTAGAAAGTTTATAATTTTTCAGCTAACTGTTAACTTGTGCGCGGTTAGTTTATCTATAATTGGTCCATTTATTGGAATTATGACACCTGTTACAGTTATTCAAATGTTATGGGTTAATATGGTGATGGATACACTCGCTGGGATTGCATTTGCTTATGAGGCACCAATAAAAGATTATATGAAGGAAAAACCTAAGAAAAAAGATGAACCAATAATGAATCATTATATGTTAAATGAAATTTTTGTTACTGGTTTATTTAGTACTTTAATTTGTATATTTTTTCTAAAATCAGCTTTTATTCATCAACTTTTTAGAATAGATAATAATGATAAATATGTTATGACAGCTTTTTTTGGTCTATTTATTTTTTTAGCAATTTTTAATTCTTTTAATGCGAGAACACATAGATTAAATCTTTTGGCTAATATTTTTAAGAATAAGGTATTCCTTTGTGTGATTGGATTAATAGTTATCGTTCAACTTATTTTGATATATTGTGGTGGTAGTATTTTTAGAACTACAGGTTTAACATTTATAGAATTTCAAATTATGGTCATTTTAGCATTTTTTGTAATTCCTTTTGATTTGTTACGAAAAATTGTTTTAAAAAAATTTAATAAATTAAGTGGTTGTTAACTTATTAAATTTTTTATTTGTCACATGGTTTAAGAGCCTTTATATAAGCCTCTTCATATTCTTCTTCAAACATTTTTAATTCTTTTTCTCTTTTATTTGCATATTCCACTAAATCAAGTGCTTCTTTTTCAAGTTGTCTTAATTGGCTAGCTGTTATGTCTTGTTTTGATAAAAAGTATAATCTTTGCATGAATATATCTGTGTATCTTCTTATGGGAGCACTAGAATGAGAGTATGTATTCAGTTTTAAACCAAAATGTCCGACATTGTTTAGGGAATAAGCAGCTTTAGGATAAAATTCTCCTAAAATTGTTATGGTGTCTTGATCTAATTTTTCAGGGCTTTTTAATAATGATTCTAATGTTGGTATTTCGGGCTTTTCATGAATGCGATATATTACTGGTAATTCGCCAATTTTAGATAAATATTCGGCTAATAGTCGGTTATATAAAATCATACTTTCATGAACAATTTTTTCTGAATAGTGTCTGTCTACTATTGAAATATCGTGTATTATATCTTTAATGAATCTATAGTCATTTCTTTGCGAATTGTTTAATAGTGAAGTTATGTATTCAAGTAATTTTATAGAATAATCTAAATCGCTAGATATTGAAATTTCGCCTCGTAAAATTCTATCTGCAGATGTATAAGATAAACTGTGGTCAATTGATATTGTTTCCTCGGTAAAGTAATAGTCTTCTATTTCTCCGGTTTTTCCAAGTTTTACATATAAACTAATTGCGTTACGTTTTTTTCCTTTATCAAGTGATAGGTGTTGTTTTGAGATATTCGGTGGAATCATATGTATTATTTGATTGGGTAAATATATTGATTTAAATGTTTGCTGAGCGTTTAAATCTAGTTGCGATTTTGGTTTTAAAAAACTTCCTACGTCTGCTATGTGGATTCCTAACGTATATCCATCTCTTTCTTGTCTTATTGAGATAGCATCATCTTTAATTGAATCGCTTACTGTTCCATCAATTGTTATAGTGACTGGATTAGCCTCTTTGTAAATTAGAAGTTGAAAATCTTTTGCTTGAGATGCACTTTCTTCAGTTAATTTTGGTTTTATATCGTATTTTATCATTACATCAGATGGAGTGGTATTGTTAGTTTTGTTTTGCATAATGTTTTCAAGTTCATTTATAATTATACTAAATTTAGGTGGTAAATTTCTTGCTTTTAAGGTTTCTAGTCTTTTAAAAAATGATAAATCTATTTTAAGGTCACTTATTTGACTTGCTAACATGTGTAAAATATGTAAGTATTGATATATGCTGTCGTTTTGTGCCTCTATGTGTTCAAAACATTTTTTTAGTATATAAATAAATAATTTTTGGTTTTCTTTATTACGTATATCTTTTTGTTGTTCGTTATTATCATTAAATATAATTAGTATTCTTTGACTTTCTAAAATTCTTTCTAAATTTCCTATTTGTGGATAAAAACTTTGTTTAGTTTCATCTTTATTTCTGAAAAGTATATTACTTATTTTATCTTTTAAGTGTGTTAAATTTGTTTTAATTGTATTATTTAAAGTTTCATTTGTTAAACCGGTAATTTTAATTAGTAGTCGAGCTTGTTTAAATATGAATAAGTGGGTGTCTTTTTCGCTAAATGTACAAGATGTAGTAATGCTTTCTATTAAATTAATAATTTTTATTGCATTGCGAAAATGCTTTACATTCTCGGTTTTAATGTAATTAATTATTTCAGTATCTAGAAGTTTTAGTAGCATTTTTAGTAATTGTTTGTGATTGTCTATTTGGGTATCGTATCCCATTTTCTTTTGTAGTTCTTCAAAAATAGTGCTTATATCTTCATTAATTTCAACAATTTTAGATACTGACATTTTTTTACCCATATTACACCTACAATCTTTTTACATTTTAACATAATTTTTTTTTAATAATCAATCTTATTTTAGAATTTTTTTTAAATCTTTGATATAATGGTTTTAGGTGTTAGTATGAATAAAAAATTGTTTAAAATTATTTATTTGTTACTTGTAACAATTTTTAGTGTGTGTACTATTTTTGAGATTTATAATTATTTGCTTTTTAATTCTAATTTGTTTGGGTTAGTTTATTTAATATTTTCAGTTTTTCTTTGTTTTAATATGTTTATTATAATTTTTAATTTTGATGCTGCTAATTTTAAAATAAGAGTTAGTAAGAATTTTATGATTGCCATTATTGGTCTGTTTTCAAGTTTTATATTATATTTTTTAACTTTGAATTTAATATCATATGTTGACGAAAGTAATGCTTTTATCGATAAAATATTTTTATCAATTAAAGTTTTTAAACCGATTATTTATTTAATTTTAATTGTTTTTTCATTAATGGAATCTAATTTTAATATTGTTTTAAGGCCTAGAAAAAACTTGTAATTTGTAATTAATTGTATTAAAATATTTAAGTGAGGTGAATTATGAAAAAATTTTGGGATAAATATAAAGTTTTAATTATCATCGTGATACTTTTAGGAGTTTTTGTTGGACTTTCATTTTTATTAGAAGATGAAAATATAAACAATGAAACTAGTTCATCAGAGCCAAGTGTTTCAGAATGGGTAAATGATAGTTTAGAGGAAAAATATACTATTGCCGTTATAGCTCAAACAACATGTGGTTATTGTGAAATGTATAAACCTGTTGTTGAAAGTGTTCAAAATAAATATGAAGACTTAAATATTTATTGGTTCCATACTGATGAATTATCAAATGCTGATTATTCTACTTTGAGTGGTACTTATGATATATCTGATACGTTTAAAGGAACTCCTTATACAATGTTAACATATCACGGTGTGTTAGTTGATTACATCAGTGGTTATGTTGATGAAGATACTTTAGTTCAATTCTTAATTGATAATGGAGTAATTAATGAATAGTATTCATTAATTTTTTTGTATATTATGAAGAAAAAAATATGTTTTATAGTATTTACTGTTTTATTGGTTGTGTTATTAATAAAATATTTTGTATCAGCTTATGAAATACAATATAGTTTAGATGATTTTGATGTTGTTGAAATTTATGAAAATGGAAAATATTATTTTGAGTTAACTCATGACGATATGTCTTTTAATGTTTTATTTTATAAAAATAGAAAGTTATCGAAAAAATTAATAAAAAAAGTTAGTATTTTTCAAGGAGAAAATTATAATTGTTTAGATATTAATTTTGATTTTTATTCGCATTATCCAATTTGTTATGATAAAAATAATAATATAATTCATTTTTCATTAATTTCTGATGATGATATAGTTGAATATTTATTAGATTTGGGTGTGGCTACTGTTTCAAAAGTGGATTATGAGGATGAGTTTTATTTTACTAATAGTTTAGATAAAGATCAATTCATTGCAGTATGGAAATATAACGGGTTTTATTTGCTCGATAGTAATGGCGTTAAATCAATAGATATGTTTGAAAATGATAGATATAACAATACATTAAGTTATTTGTATAAAAACGTTATATTTTTACCTAATTACGATGAAGATTTGTTTTTTACAAAATTTATATTGCTTGATATTACTAATGGAAAGTATAAAATGTATGAATCTGATTTTGAGATAAGCTATGATTCTTATATTTCAGGTACACATGGAAATAACATTTATTTGTTTGATAGAAAAAATGATGCTTTGTACGAAATAAATATTAAAAATGGTAAAATTGAATGTGTTGGCGATACTGAAAAGGGATTTATAAAATATGAAAATGGTAAAAAAGTTAAAGCTGTATTAAAAGAGTATGATGAAGATTATGTTATGTATTTTGATGTTAATTATAATAATATAGTTGTGAATGTTCTTGATTACTACTACACGTATAATGAAAATATTTTTACTAAATTTAGATATGATGAAAATTATAGTCTAATCAGTATATTTGAAAATGATATTTATTATTTATCGGATGCTGATTTGTATGTTTTTAATCCATTTTATGGTAATAGATTGATTTTACATTATTTTGAACTAAATTTTAACGATTCTAATAGAATATTTATTTATAATAAATAAATCACTTTAATATAAAAAATCATATATTATATTAGGTGATTTTTTATGTTATTAAATGGTAATAGAGAAATGGTTGAAACTCCTTTTTATAGTGTATATGTTGTGGTGAATGGTGATACATTATATAAGATAAGCAAAGATTTTAATGTTAATCCTAAACTGTTAGCTGAATTAAATGGCTTAAAATTAGATGAATATATATATCCTAATCAGGTGTTGCTTATTCCTAAAAAAGGTGTCCAATTTTATATAACTAAAGATGATGATACTTTGAGAGATGTTAGTAAAATTTTCAATGTTAGTGAAGATAATATTGTAAAACAAAATAAAAGTATTTATTTACTTCCAGGGCAAATGATATTTTATAAAGATTAACCTAGTTTCTAGGTTTTTTATTGTAAAATTATTAATTATATTTTATAATTAGTTTATAAAATAGGAGTTGTTGATTGTGATAATTAGAAAGCCTTATGCATTTTTAATAAAACATTTTAGAATGATACATTTATTTATTTTTGCATGTGTTTTATATGTTTCTTATAAGTCAACTGCTTTATTAAATTTTTTTAACGGATATGTTAAAAATGGGTATTATTCTTATGTGGATAATCTTGCTAGTTCATTAATTAATTTTTATGTTTTTTTTGCGATAATAATTATTGTTTTACTTGGCGCTACTATTTATATTTTATTAAAGTGGAAAGATAAAAAGAGAACTATTTATGTTTTTATATGCTGCTTTTATATTGCTCTTTTTATTGTTTTTATCGTTTATTTTGGATTTCTTACTGTTATTGAAAATAATATAATTGATCAAAGGGCTTTGCGAGGGTATAGAGATATATTATTCTTATTAATTATTCCTCAATATTTCTTTGTTATTGTTTCTTTAGTACGTGGTCTAGGCTTTGATATAAAAAAATTTGATTTTAGAAAAGATATGGAAGAACTTCAGATACAAGCTCCCGACGATGAAGAAGTTGAAATTAGTTTTGGAAAAGATAATTATAAAATTAAAAGAAAATTTAGAAGAACTTATAGAGAATTAAAGTATTATGCTTTAGAAAATAAATTTTTCTTTGCGTTGATTTGTCTGTTATTCGTTATATCTTTTAGTTTTGTTATTTATCTTAATTTTGAAGTTTATAATAAAAAGTACAATGAGTCTGAAGTATTTACCATAGATGGAGTTAATTATAAGGTAATATCTTCATATGCAAGTAATGTTAATTATAAAGGTAATATAATTACGGAGGGAAAAGAATATATAATAATATTGCTTAATATTGAAAATAATTCTGATGAGAGAAAAACATTAAAAACCGAGGATTTAAAGTTAATTAGTAAAAACCAACAATATTCAGTTAGTTTTTCTAAAAATAATCATTTCATTGATTTTGGCGAGGGTTATTATAATCAAATATTATATCCGGGCGAAGAAAAAAGTTATCTTTTAATATATGAAATACCAGAAAGTAGTATTGATAAATCGTATATCTTTAGAATGATAAGTGATGTTAATTATTTGCGAGGTGAAATACAATCTAATCATAGAGATGTAATTATTACTCCGACTTATTATCAAAAAGGAGACGTTATTAAATCGGTTAATTTGGGTGGTGTAGTGGATTTAGGTTCTACAACATTGACGGATACTAATGCAATAGTTTTGTCTTATGAAACCAATAGTTCTTATACTGTCTCATATAATTATTGTGTTTTAAATAATTGTTATGTGGGAGAAAAAGTAATTGCTCCTGATATAGTCGGAAAAATTCCTAAAACAATTATGAAATTGGAAATTGATTTTCAGTCTAATGAAAATTTGTTTATAAGTAAATATCTAAAAGATAATGAAGATTTAATTAGTATGTTTGGTAAACTTGTTTATGTTGTGGATGGCGTAAAAAAATCTTGTGAGTTGGAAACATTTGATTATGAATATTTGACTGGACGAGATGTTTATGCAGAAGTTCCAGCTGAAATTTTAAATGCTTCTAGTATTATACTTAATATTACAGTTAGAAATATTGTATTTAATATTACTTTAAAATGAGGTGTTATTATGGAAAAACCTAAAAATAGAAAAGAATTGGTAAAGGCTTTGATAAGTACTAATTTGACTGAAGAAGAACATGATGAATTGTTGGAAATGCTTATTGATAATCCTATAAGCGTAAATTTGGAAAAAAATGAAAATTTGTCTCTTAGTGATAAAATTGCTGATAAGGTGACTGCTTTGGCTGGTAGTTGGGCTTTTATAATTTGTTTTGCTTTTTTTATATTCTTTTGGATAATTTTAAATACGGTTATTATTTTTAAAAATCCGGTTGATCCTTATCCTTTTATTTTATTAAATTTGCTTTTGTCTTGTATATCTGCTTTGCAAGCTCCATTTATTATGATGAGTCAAAATAGGCATGCAAAAAAAGATAGTTTGAGAAATGAAAATGATTATTTAACTGATTTAAAAAGTGAATTGATTTTGGAAGAATTACATAATCAAATGGATGAAATTTTGAAAAATCAGAAAAAAATTTTAAAATATATTGAAGATGATGAAAAATTTCTAAAATAAATAAAAAACATACGATGTTTAAAGTAATCGTATGTTATTTTCTTGTGGAGGACCCGGCCGGAGTCGAACCGGCGCTCGGGGAGTTGCAGTCCCATGCCTTAGCCTCTTGGCTACGGGTCCGTGTATATATATTTTAAAATATGTACTTTTAACTGTCAAGTTCTATATTATATGATATGTAATATAGTGATTTAATAAACTTGTTTTTTGTGTTAAAATGTAATAGGTGATAGTAGTTGAAAAAGTATCGTTGTAATTTATGTGGATATATTTATGAATGTGAGGAATTACCTTTGGATTTTGTTTGTCCAGTTTGTGGTGTTGATTATTCAAATTTTAATATATATGTGGAAAATGAGGTTGATAAAAGGGTAAAAATCAGTGAAGATAATCCGGCTATTTATAGAATTAATGAGAAATGTATAAATTGTGGTCAGTGTAAAGATACTTGTGAAAATAAGGTTGGTATTAAATATGACTCTGCTAAAGCGAGAGATGTTATATGTATAAATTGCGGGCAGTGTGTTTTGGGTTGTCCTGCCGGTGCATTAGTTCCAAAATATAATTATAAAGAAGTGGATAAAGTTATAAATAATCATGAAAAAATTGTGATTGCTATTACAGCTCCTGCTGTTAGGGTTAGTTTGGGTGAGGAGTTTGGTTTAGATTCAGGAACTTTTGTTGAAGGAAAAATGGTGAGCGCGCTTAAAATGTTAGGCTTTGATTATGTTTTTGATGTTACTTTTGGTGCTGATATGACAATAATGGAAGAGGTAAGCGAGTTAATAGATCGTGTTAATAATAATGGTAAATTGCCTATGTTTACTAGTTGCTGTCCTTCTTGGGTAAAATATGTGGAGATTTTTCACCCTGAATTAATATCAAATTTATCAACAACTAAAAGCCCGATTGCTATTCATACTGCATTAATAAAAAAATATTTTTCACGAATTAGAAATATTGATGAGAGTGATATAGTAATTGTTGCTATAACGCCTTGTACTGCTAAGAAAATGGAGGCTTCAAGAGAAGAGTTAAAAGGTACTGATTTTGTTTTGACAACGAGTGAATTAGCTATTTATATTAGGGAAAAAGATATTGATTTTAATAATTTAGTTGATGGTGAATTTGATAAGCTTATGAGTAAAGGTTCTGGCGGTGGAGTTATTTTTGGTAATAGTGGTGGCGTGATGGAATCTGCTATTAGAACTTTGAATTTCTTCGTAACTGGCGAAAAAATTGATGGTGATAAACTTACGATTTTAAAGCAATTACATGGACAAGAAAATTTTAAGGAAGCGTCTATTGAAATAGGTAATAAAATATATAATTTGGCAGTTGTTTATAGTATGCCTGCTTTAGAAGATTTTTTGATTAATATGAAACATTCTTCTAAACAATATCATTTTGTTGAAGTTATGAATTGTCCAGGTGGATGTATTGGTGGTGGTGGTCAGCCTCTTAAAGCAATTGGAAAGTTAAATGAAATTAGGGATAAGAGAATTGAATCATTATATAATGATGACGCTAAATTGGATGTTAAAAGTAGTTTTGAAAATCCTGATGTTAAAAAAGTTTATAGTGAGTATTTGGATACACCTTTTAGTGATAAATCAAAAAAATTGTTGCATACTAAGTATTTTGATAAAAGTAATTTATTAAATAAAGATGCTGCTATTGTTAAATGATAAAATTTAATCATATATTTAAAGGGAGGAAATATGTTAGAATTAAGAAATATTAGTAAAGTATATATTACTGAAGCTTTTAAGCAAAATGCTCTTGATGGTGTAAGTATTAAATTTAGAAAAAGTGAATTTGTTAGTATTTTGGGTCCAAGTGGTAGTGGTAAAACAACTTTGTTGAATATAATTGGTGGCCTGGATAAGTATACAAGTGGTGATCTTTTAATAGATGGTGTGAGTACAAAAAAATATAAAGATAGAGATTGGGATACCTATAGAAATCATAGAATTGGTTTTGTTTTTCAAAATTATAATTTGATTACTCATCAAAGTATTTTGTCTAATGTTGAACTTGCTTTAACTTTGTCTGGAGTGGATAAAAAAACTAGAAGGTTAAAAGCTATTGAAGTGCTAAATAGGGTTGGATTAAAAGATCATATTTATAAAAAACCTAATCAATTAAGTGGTGGTCAAATGCAAAGGGTTGCTATTGCAAGGGCTCTTGTTAATGACCCGGATATTTTACTTGCTGATGAGCCTACTGGCGCTCTTGATACTAAAACGAGTAAGCAGATAATGGATATTTTAAAGGAAATTTCTGGTGATAGGTTAATAATTATGGTGACTCATAATTCTGAACTTGCAGCAAAATATTCAAGTAGAGTTATTAATTTGTTGGATGGTAAAGTAACTAATGATTCTAATCCATATGATTTTGAAGATGAAACTAGTTCCACTGTTGTCAATCAAAAAACTTTTATGTCTTTTTTAACTGCTCTAAGTTTGAGTATGAATAATCTTATGACTAAAAAGGGAAGAACTATTTTAACGGCTTTTGCTGGATCTATAGGCATTATTGGAATAGCTTTGATTATGTCTCTTTCTAATGGAGTTCAAGAGTATATTAATGATGTAGAAGAGGAAACTTTGGCTAGTTATCCTATTGCGATTGAAGAAGAATCTTTAGAGTTGTCTGATTTTATGTCATCTTTTCAAAATAATAATGATATTGAAGATTATGACTCTAATAAGGTGTATTCAAATAATATTATGACTAATATGATGAGTATGATGTCTTCTAAAGTTCAAAGTAATAACTTGGAAGCTTTTAAGAGTTATATTGAAAGTGGAAAATCAAATATTTTGGATTATTCTTCTGCAATTAGTTATTCATATAATTTGGATTTGCAAATTTATAAGGATGATGATGAAAATGTTGTTCAAGTTAATCCTAATGATGTTTTGGATAAAATTGGTGTAGGAAATATGAACATGATTTACATGTCTACTAGTGTGTTTGCCGAGATTTTTGATAATGAAGAAATGAATAGTGAAATGTATGAAGTTGTAGCCGGAAGATGGCCTAAAAAGTATAATGAAGTTGTTTTACTTGTTGATGAAAATAATCAAATCGTTGATTATACTCTTTATGCTTTGGGCTTGAAAGATAGCGATGAACTTAGTGATATGTATAATAAAATTTTAAATGGTGAAGAGTTTGAAACTTCAAATACTACTTATGATATTGATGATTTAGTCGGTATAAAATTTAAATTTTTATTAAATTCAGATTATTATGTTAAAGAAAATGGCATTTGGATTGATAAAAGTAATAATGAAGAGTTTTTAAAAGATAAATTGCAAAGTGCTGAAGAACTTGTTGTAACAGGTGTTGTTAAACCATCTGATAATTCTTTAGTAAACCAAACTTATGGTGGAATACTTTATTTAAAAGATTTAAAAGAATACGTTATTAATAAAATTAATGATTCTGAAATTGTTAAAGATCAAATTGACAATCCAAATGTAAATATTTTTACTGGCAAGGAGTTTAGTAATGATAAATTTGATATGAGTTCTTTGTCACCTGAACAACTCGCATATCTGCAAAGTTTATCGCCTACTGAAATGGCAGAAGTTATAGAAAATTTTAAAAATCAAGTTGGCATCACTTATGATGAAGTGTTGAGTAAATTAGGTGTTGTTGATTTGGATAAACCTTCTGCAATAAATATTTACCCAAAAGATTTTGATTCTAAAAATGAAATTATTGATATAATTAATAGTTATAATGATGAACAACGTGATAGCAATCATGAGGAAAATGTTATAAATTATAGTGATATTGTTGGAGTTATGATGAATGGTGTTTCAACAATTATTAATGTTATTAGTTATGTTTTAATGGCTTTTGTTAGTATATCACTTGTTGTATCTTCAATTATGATTGGAATTATTACTTATATTTCTGTTCTTGAAAGAACTAAGGAAATTGGCATTTTAAGAAGTATTGGTGCTAGTAAAAGAGATATTTCAAGAGTATTTAATGCTGAGACATTTATAGTCGGATTATTTGCTGGTATTATGGGTATTGTAGTTACTGTTATATTGAATATTCCTATTAATTTAATAATAGAGAGTTTAACTGATATTCCTAATTTATCTATTTTGCCTATATGGGGTGCTTTGATTTTAATAGTTATAAGTACAATTTTAACAATAATAGCTGGACTTATACCTTCTAAAATTGCAAGTAAAAAAGATCCTGTAGAAGCATTAAGGGTTGAATAATCACTCATTTTATGAGTGATTTTTGATGCAATAATTTTATTATTTTGATATAATTATTTATATGAAAAGATTAAAATATATTTTGAAGAAACTTAAGACATTGGACTATAAAAATATGATTTATGTTGCGGGTAAAGTAAGCAAAAAAACTGGAAAAATTAGGTTTTTTGTTCTTTTGGATATGATACATTGCGCTTTGGTTTATGGCAGTGGTTATATGGATTACTTTGAATTTGAATTTTATTTACTTAATAAAAGTGAAAGAGCGACTTATATTACTAGTAATGTTAATAATAATATTATTAAAAAATATAATGATCCTAAATATAATTATATATTTGATGATAAAGCAGTTTTTAATGATACTTTTAAAAGTTTTTTGAAAAGAGATTATATAAATTTAGAACATTTGATGTATGATGATTTTGTTAAGTTTGTTAAAAATAAAAAGAAAATTGTTGTTAAGCCTTTAAATGAATGTGGCGGAAAGGGTGTAGAAGTTATTTCTATTGATAAAAA
Organism: uncultured Bacilli bacterium; assembly: GCA_944358255.1. Classification (GTDB taxonomy): domain Bacteria; phylum Bacillota_I; class Bacilli_A; order RF39; family UBA660; genus CALVVN01. The sequence continues at coordinate 63,970 of CALVQQ010000002.1, forward strand.
AAGTGATTTAGAAAAAATTTTTAATTCATTAATAAGGAACAAGCAATATTTGGTAGAGGATTATATTAATCAATGTAAGGAAATGAGTCTGCTATATGGCAAAAGTGTTAATACTTTAAGAATTTTGACTTTTTATAAAAATAAAAAAGTGTATATATTAAAGTCTATTTTGAAAATAGGAAATGGTGGGGCTGTAGATAATTTTAGCAGTGGTGGAATGTACACTTTTGTGGATGAAAATGGTAAAGTTTATGTTCCTGCTATAGATGAAGAAGGTAATGTTTTTGAAGTTCATCCTATATCAAAAAAGAAGATTGTTGGGTTTGAAATACCAAAATATAAAGAAGTAATGGATTTTGTAAAAGAACTAGGCATGGTGGTGCCTAAGGTTAGATATGTTGGTTGGGATATCGCAATAACAAGTAATGGTCCTGTGGTAGTTGAAGGAAATAATTTTTCTGGGATTTTTCAAGTAAAGCCAAGTATTAGTGGTATAAAAACAGGGGATTTACCAAATTATAGAAAATATATGGATATTTAGAGGTGTAATATGAGAAGTTTTATTGGTGCATGTGTTATTATTACGTTGGGAATTGCAATTTTCTTGGGGCTGCTTATTTTTAAATTTGACGGTAATAATAAGAAATTATATTCTTTTATTGATTCTATGGGTTTGATTGGTTTTGTGCTTTTAGGTATATTTTATGTTTTACCTGAATGTATGGGCTTTCTTGATGATAATTATAATTTGATTCAATGTTATTCTTATTTGTTTTTGATGATCTTGTTAGGAGTATTTTTAATAAGGGTTGTTTTGTATTTTTTACCAAAAAAGAAGGATGCAATAAGTGATTTATCATATTCTTATGTTATACTGTTGTTTGTTAGTTTATTGTTGATTTTTATTGAAGGCGTTATGGTGTATACTACTAAAGGAAACTATTTAAATTTAACGTTTTTGTTTATTAAATTTTTCTTATATAATTTAGTGTTAGGAATAGTTTTGGTTACTAATTTTAAAAAACATCGTTTTGATTTGACTAAGAGTTTTAAAGGATTGACGATAGTTTTTGTATTTGGTATAATTGGCTATTTTTTATCTTTTAATGGGAATTTTTTATATAAAAATAGTTTAATTATGGGATCTATTTTGGGTGTAATTTTAGGGATGTTGTTTTACATTGTTATTAGAATTTATGTTGAATATTTTAAGGAAAATAAAAATTCGCCAGCTAAAACTGTGGGTTTAATTGTTGGTTGTATAGTATTGTTATTATCTAATTTATTGTAGGTGAATTGTATGTTAAAAAAGATTTTAAAAGAGAATATTGGTTATTTAATTGCATTGGTAGTTTTACTCGTTGTTTCAGTGGTAGTAAAATTATATTTTTCAGATTATGTTTTGTCAGTTGATAAGTCTATTAGTGATTTTTTTCAAATTAAATTGGTTAGTGAAAGTAATACAACTTTTATGAAGATAGTTACTTTTTTTGGAAGTGCTATTCCTTTTATAGTTATTGTTTTATTGACTTTTTTATTTATTAAAAATAAATCTTATTCATTTTATATGTTTGTAAATTTGCTGTGGGTTTATGTTGTTAGTGTAATTTTTAAAAATGTTATTATGAGAGAACGCCCGATAATTAGTTTGATAGAAAAACCTAGTGATTATTCTTTCCCTAGTGGGCACACCATGTGTTCTATAGCTTTTTATGGTTTTATTGTTTATTTGTTGCTTAAAAATGTGAAAAATTATTTTTTGAAATGGTTAATAATATTTATTTTTGCTATGTTAGTCATATTTATTGGTATAAGTAGAATATATTTAAATGTTCATTATTTTACTGATGTTATTGCTGGTTTGATATTAGGATCTATTTGTTTGTTGATGATTATTAATATTTATAATAAAAGTGAATAGTGAATGTTATCATTTGACTGATTATATTTAGTTAGATATAATATTTTAAACTTTTATAAAGGTGGGTATGTTTATGAAAGAAAGAATTTCTTTAATTTTAAAAGGTATAGTTTTAGGAGTTTCTTTTATTTTGCCAGGTGTAAGTGGCGGCGTTTTGTCGGTTGTTATGGGAATTTATGATAAATTGATAGAAGCTGTTAGTCATTTTTATGAGTCTTGGGCGAATTTTAAAAGGTATTTTAATTTTTTGTTTTTTTTAGGTATTGGTGGTATTTTTTCTGTATTGGTTTTAACTAATGTTATTGAATATGCTTTAAATAAAATACCGGTTATTACTATTTTAATATTTGTAGGGCTTATTGTAGGTGGGGTTCCACAATTATTTAATAAAATAAAAAAAGATGTATCGTTTGGTAATATTTTGCTAATGTTTATTGGTATTGGTTTGCTAGTACTTATGTCTATTACTACTGGTGGGGCTAATAATCAAATGATTGATACTAGTTTTGTAAGTATGCTTAAAATGTTTGGCGTTGGAATACTTGCTTCTGCCACTATTGTTATTCCTGGCGTTAGTGGTTCATTTTTGTTAATGGTTATGGGATACTATGAGCCATTATTGCGAATAATTAATGAAATCACTTCTTTTACGAATTTATATAATAATGTAATTGTAATGATACCTTTGGGAATTGGGTTGGTTATAGGAGCAATTGTAATAGCTAAAATAATTGATTTTTGTTTAAATAAATATCCAGTAAAAACATACTATGTTATTATAGGATTTGTAATTGCGTCTATTATTGAAGTATTTTTAAGTGTTTTTAATTATAATTTTAATTTATTAACAATGATTGTTGGATTGGTACTTATGATTGTAAGTTCAATTGTAGTATACATATTTTTTGAAAAATAGTTTGTTTTTTACTAAAATTATGTTATTATATTCTTACATGCAGGCGTAGTACAACGGCTAGTACGCGGCCTTGCCAAGGCTGAGACGTGGGTTCGATTCCCATCGCTTGCTCCATGTAGTTTAACGAAACCCTGTATTTACTGGGTTTTTATTATGTTATGTTTTTGTTTTTATTTCTATTTTTACTCTCATTTTTGCTACTTCGGAGTAATTCTGGAGTAATTTTTAATAAAACTTATCAGTAGTTAATGCTAACTCCTCTTATTTCTTTTATTATATGTCCATACTTATTAACTGTTGTATTAAAATTTGAATGCCCTAAGGTTTTACTTATATGATAAAGTTCTTAGTTCTTGATCATCATAGTGACAACAAATGTATATCTTAGATAATATTATCGTATTTTTTTGACTTTTGATTTATAACAATAACAGTAAAACCTTTTTCTAAAATTAGTATCAGAATATGGTAAATCATAATATGATTATAAAACAACATAGTATTATCATCAATTTTTATATTTAATTCGTTCATTAAAAATGCTTTATATTCTTTAATAATATCTAATAATTTTGTTGTATGTAAAAGGAAAATAAAAAAAGAAATTGACTACAGCTCCAAGCGGAGCGAAACCAATTTCTATAATTAGATTATACAATATTTTTAAAAATATGTCAAATCGGAGTGTAGTTCGATAGAGTAAAATGGATATGGGATTCTATACAAAAAGGAAGACCTAATGTAAAATGTAATTATTAAACAAACACTTAAGGAGGTCTTCCATATGGAAATTATATCACAAAACTATGAAAAAATATTAGAAAATATAATAATTAATAATTTTTGCTAATTTTCATTTGGAAGTTCGTTAAAAAAAACAGACTTTACTCTAAAAATTTGCTTTTTTTGTTATTTATAAATCTTGAAGTGTTTCTTCATCTATAAGCGGTATTACATCTATTCCGGGTTCCTCATAAAGATGTACTTCTCTTATTTTTGAAATAACTTTTTTGGCTTTTTTTATGTCACAGATTACTTCTAATTTTTCTTCATTTACAACTTCTAATTTATTTTTTTCTCCAATATATGGGGTTGCTTGTTCTAATGGTTTGAATGTTCCTATGCATTTAGTTGAAATTGAACAATGCGTATAATTTCCTATTTTGCCTGCGCCTGCATCACATATTGTATTTCTTAAGTTATCAACGTGTTCGCTTGGTACTGTTACAATTATTTTTACTTTATTAATATTAATGTTCATTGTTTTTCTCCTTAATTATTTTTGTAATTCAAATCTGTATTTTTGATTGATGTTTGGATATTTCTCTTTATCTACTTTTGAAGCAAATGATTTTAATGGTCTTACCCATAGTTTACAATCGTCGTATAAACTTCTATATACAACATATTCTTCATTTGTTTCTGTGTTTGTTGCAATATTAGTTACAATATAGTATTTTCCTTTAAAATGTTTATATATTCTGTTAATTTTTATTTTTCTCATTTTGTTTTTCCTTTTGTTCTTCTTTTGTAATAAATAAGGTTTTTATTACATCTATTATAAATTCTTTTTCTTTTTTATTTAATTTTGTTGTTTCTTTTATTATTGATATAAATGTGCTTAATTGTGAAGTTTTAGATGTGGTTTTTACTTTGGAATAGCTTGTTTCTATTAAGTTGAAAATAGTTGAAACGAATTTTTCTCTTTTTGCGTAGTCATAATTATTAACCCATTTTGCAATTTTATTTTCTAATTCTTTTGACGTTTCTGTTCTCGTTCCCGTTTCAAAAAATTCGCCAAAGCATTTCCATGTCGTTGGATCGTGTTGTTTTATGCTTTTTGCAGTGCTTTTAATGATTTTGATATTGTTTTGGTGATTTAAAAGGTAGGCAACTATACTATCTTCAGGCGCGATAGTAATGAG
>CALVQQ010000003.1 GCA_944358255.1 uncultured Bacilli bacterium
CTTTTTGGCGTAGGTTTCTTTCCAATTTATAACTTTCTATTAAAAAGTCCTTGACTTTTAATAGTTAGCCTCCAATAATTTATATGATTAAATTATAATCTATATTTTAAAAAAAATAAATTAAAATATTAATTAGTAAAAATTACATATTTATGATATAATGTCAATATTAAAACGTCCTTGTAACTCAGCTGGATAGAGTAACGACCTCCTAAGTCGTAAGTCGGCAGTTCGAATCTGCCCAAGGACGCCATATTGTCAATTAAATGTCTTAAAATTTAAGACATTTTCTTTTATTTTTATAATATATTAACAATATTAAACCATTTTATAAAAGAAATACAATCAATTATTTTAGTACATAAATTGTATACTTTCAAAGAAATCAACATATATAAATAGGTCTACTTTTTTAAATATAATTACTATTGCAAAAGAAATTTTAATGATATAATTAAATATGGAAGGTTGTGAAAAAATGTTAAATGATTTTTATAAAGTTTTAATAGATACATTAAGAACTAATTCAGAATATGTATCAAACGACAACTCATTATTAAAGAACAAAATTTATGAAAGCGCTATGATGATGGATGAAAATTTAATAAAATTGCTTTTTGAAAACGAAACAATAAGAAGTAAATTATTTAAAAAAGTTGGTAAAACTTACATCTTTGACAAAGTGGAATTTAGTTGGCTAATAAATAATAAAGAATTTCTGCCAGACAGTTATACAAAATTTGCTAATAAAATTGGACTGACATCGAATGGTCAATATTTTAGTAAAAATAATGATGTCGTATTAAATTTTCCATTTAAAGATTGCATTCTTGAAGGCGGTCAAACTAAAGAAGATCAAAAACGAAATGAGAGATTTTATAATGAAATAATAGCAAGTGATGAAATAACAAAAATGTTATCTCCAAAAGTTTTTACAAATATGACTTTATACAATAAAAACGGAAGCAAAAAAATAGATCATATTACAGATAATGATAATTTGCTTATAAAAGGGAATAATTTATTATCAATAAGTTCATTACTGCCAAGATATGAAGGTAAAATTAAATTAATATATATTGACCCTCCTTACAACACCGGTTCAGACACTTTTTCTTACAATGATAGTTTCAGTAGAAGTTCTTGGCTAACATTTATGAAAAATAGATTGGAAATAGCAAAAAGATTATTATCCAAAGATGGTGCTATATATGTTCAATTAGATTATCACCAAGTTCATTACTGCAAAGTTTTAATGGATGAAATTTTTGGAGAAGATAATTTTCAAAGAGAAATAATTTGGAGGATAGGATGGTTATCCGGATATAAAACAAAAGACAAAAATTGGATTAGAAATCATGATACAATTTTATTCTATTCAAAAAACAATTTAGAAATGAAAAAAAGTTTTAACAAATATTATCTATATAATATTGATTTTAAAGAATATATTGACGAAAAAACCTTAATTAACAAATTAAAAGAATATGGTATTGATAAAAACAAATCTAAATCAATAGCGAATTTTATAAACCATGAAAATAGACCAAAAAAATATCCAATCGAAGATATATGGAATGGAAATGAATATGATGATTTAAATAGCATTGCTATTATGTCATTTTCTGGTGAAACAGTTTCTAAAATGCTTAATAAAAATGATGCAGTTAAAGGACAAAAATCTGAAAAACTTTTAGAGAGAATAATTAAAGCTCACACAAAAGAAGGAGACATTGTATTAGACTTTTTTGGTGGCACAGGAACAACAGCAGCCACTGCTATGAAAATGAATCGTAAATTTATTATATGCGAACAACTAGATAAACATATCAGCATATGTAAACGAAGATTAGAAAAAGTTATTCAAGGTGAAGAAGTTGGCATATCTAAAAAATATAATTGGTCTGGAGGAGGATCATTTATATATTGTGAGATGAAGGAATTAGGAAACAAATATATTAATAAAATAAATAATTGCTCATCGTCTAAAGAACTAATATCTATATGGAATGAATTAAAAAAATCTACTTTTGTTAATTTTAGAATAGATATTGATGAGTTTGATAATAATATAAATCAATTTGAAAAATTAGATTTACCTACGCAAAAAGAAATATTAATTGGCACGGTTGATAAAAACCAATTATTTGTAAATTATTGTGACATAGACGACAAAGAATATTCTATATCAAACGATGAAAAAAAATTCAACAAAGAATTTTATGAAGGAGAATAATTATGTATTTATATGAAAAACTAGATGTATTTAGAGAAAATGGTGGCATTATTGAGGAAAAAATACCTTCATATATAACAAATAATTTGAATTCAAAATACTTACTTAGAAAATATCAAGAAAATGCTTTTCAAAATTTTATTCACTATTTTGAAAAATCAAATTTATTAATAAAGCCAACACAAACATTATTTCATATGGCAACTGGTAGTGGCAAAACTTTAATTATGGCGGGTCTTATCTTATTTTTATATAAAAAAGGTTATAGAAATTTTCTATTTTTTGTAAATTCAACAACAATTATTAATAAAACAAAGTCAAACTTTATTGATAATAATTCACCAAAATATTTATTTCAAGATGAAATAAATATAGATGGAAAACGAGTTTTAATAAAAGAAGTCAGCAATTTTCAAGAATCTGATGAAGATCACATAAATATTTGTTTTCAAACAATTCAAGGTTTACACATGAATATGAGTTTCCCAAGAGAAGACGCTGTAACATTTGATGATTTTCAAGACAAAAAGATTGTAATGATTTCAGATGAAGCGCATCATATCAATGCTATGACTAGCATGGGAAGAATAAATAATGAAGAACGTGAGAACTTACATAATTGGGAATACACAGTCGAAAGAATTTTTCATTCAAATGTAGATAACATTTTACTTGAATTTACAGCAACTTGCGATACTGAAAATGAATATATAAAATCGAAATATATAGACAAAATGATTTTTAATTATCCACTATCTAAATATCGCGAAGATGGTTATTCAAAAGAAGTTGAAACTCTACAAAGTAATACTGATCTAACAACAAAAATGTTACAAGCAGTTTTGTTAAGTCAATATAGGCTTAAGATTTTTCAAGAAAATAAATTAGATGTTAAGCCAGTTATACTATTTAAATCAGATACCATTTCCAATAGTAAAAGTAACATGGAATTATTTAATAATTTAATTACAAATTTAACTGAAGATGATATTTATACTATTAAAACTAATTCAAGTAACCAATTAATAATAAATATGTTCACGTATTTTGAAGAAAATAACATTGACATAAAAAATTTAATATTAGAAATTAAAGATGATTTTTCAAATAATAAAATTTTAAGTGTTAATAATGTAAATGAGGCTATTGACATTCAGTTGATTGTAAATACACTAGAAGAAAAAAATAATCAATTTCGTGCAATATTTGAAGTAAAAATGTTAGATGAAGGCTGGGACGTACTAAATTTATTTGATATTGTAAGATTATATGAAACCAGAGACGGAAAAAATGGTAAACCTGGGAAAAAAACCATTCAAGAAGCCCAATTGATTGGGCGTGGTGCTAGATATTTTCCTTTTAAAATAAATGAAGAGCAAAATAAATATACAAGAAAATACGACAATGATATAGAAAATCCTTTAAGAATTTGTGAAACTTTATTATATCATTGTCAAATGGAACCAAGATACATTTCTGAATTAAAAATAGCATTAAAAGAAACTGGTATTATTCCAGAAGAATCAAAAAAAATAAAATATGAAATAAAAAAATCTTTTAAAAGAACAGAATTTTACAAAACTGGTTTAGTTTTTTATAATAAAAGAAAGATGAAAAACAGATCAAAAGTTGATTCTATTCCAGATAGTATTAGATATAACACTTATAATTTTACTTTTGACTCTGGAAAAACAAAAACAGAAAATTTATTTAATACTTCTTCTGACTTTAAAAACATTGATGAAAAATTAAAAGAAATCGTTCTTAGTATTAAGGAAATATCAGATTTATCATATAACTTAGTATACTCAGCTTTCTCAAAATTCAAAATATTAAATTTTAATATATTAAAGCAATATTTTCCATTATTAAAATCAACAAAGGAATTTATTACAAGTGAAAAATATTTAGGAAATATTAAAATTTCAATTAAATCAATATATAATTTTCCTACTAAAGAAATGTTTTATAAATCTTTAATCAATGTATTTAACAAAATAAAAGAAGATATTTTAAAATACGATGAGGTATATGAAGGAACAAAAGAATTTTATTCGAAAAGATTTAACGAAATATTTAAAGATAAAATATGTAACATTGCGACTTTAAATAATGATAGCATAGGAATATCGCAAAACGAAGTTATAGATGAATCTTATAAATTGGATTTATCAGATAAAGAATGGTATATATATAATGATAACTATGGAACAACGGAAGAAAAAAAATTTGTCAAATATTTTAGTGAAAACATTGATAAGCTAAATGAAAAATTTGATGAAATTTATTTAATTAGAAATGAAAGAGAATTGCCGATATACTCTTTTGATTTTGGAGAGAGATTTGAACCAGATTATCTGCTTATTATTATAGATAATAATAATTTAAGGCAAAGACAATACCAAATATTTATCGAGCCAAAAGGTTCACATTTATTAAATGAAGATAAATGGAAGGAAGAATTATTAATATCCCTTTCAAATAAGGCGATACCAATCACCAAATTCATTGATGATAGTGAATATTTAATATGGGGATTTCCATTCTTTAATAAAGACAACAGATTGAGTGAATTTAATAACAGCATGGAAAAATTAATCAACGAAAATTAGAATAACCAATATTGATTATTCTTTTTAATATTTTAAAACCTTAAAAGCATAACATAGCCTCATCAGTTTTTTAACAATATAATTTGTTATTACTTTCTTCAATATTTAATTTACTATTTCTTCTAATAATAAAAAAATTAGTAATAGATACTAATTTTTATCTTATATTATATAAAAACAATATTGCAATCCCAACAGCTGTTGCTGTTTGAAATCTCAATGCTTCATAACAACTCGCTGCTTTATCAACTAAACTAACCAATATACTTTCTTTGTATTTTGGTTTTTTTCTAGTTATCGGATACATGTGCTTGCTTATAATATCTTCTTCTATTTCATTAATTTCGAAATATTTTTTACTATTTTCAAGAGCAATCAAAGGATGCCCTTTTAAAAATTCATTGTAGTTTTCTCTATTTATATCATCATTAGTAAAAAAATCATGAAGTAACGCTCCTCTAGTAACAGATTTTGTATCTAATTTTAATACTTTAGATACACAAAAACTCCATCGCGCTACTCTATTTACGTGTTCTAATCTAGTTAGTCCATGATGAATATTTTCTGATAATTTTTTAAACTCTGAATTTTTTTCAAATTCTTTATATATATTCTCATATTCCAGATTTATTTTTTTCATTATTTTCTTTCACCAACCAACACATTATAACATATTTTTTTACATTTTACTAGGTATTTTTATACTTAGCATATTTAAGCATTCTTTCATAACATTATATGCAAAGTTTAAGATAATAAGCCAATCATTTTTATTAGTTTTATCTTGCAAGTTAGAAATGTTATTTTTTTGATAAAATGTACTAGTTAAATCTGCAATATCATATACATATTCTGCAATTATGCTTGGTAATCTTTCTTCTATACTTTTTGTTATATATTTATCAAAATCAAGCAATTTTATTCTTAAATTTCTATCTATATCATCATAAATTTTGTCACTTACTGTACCATCAAATGTATTATTTTCTAAGATTTTCTTTATTCTTAATGCTGAATAAAGTATATAAGGTCCTGTTTTACCATTAACATCACTAAACTTTGATAAATCAAAAACATAATTCTTTTCTCTGTTATTAGACAAATCTGCATATTTTATTATTGCATTTACTATTATATCTAAATCTTCTTTATTCATATCCGCGTTTTCTTCACGTTTTTGTATGAATGTTTCTTTAGTCATTTTTATTAGTTCATCTAATTTTAGTGTTTCTCCACTTCTAGTTTTAAATGGTTTGCCATCACTACCATTTATAGTTCCAAATGAAATGTGTTCAAAGTTGTTTTTCCATCCTATTTTTTTACATGTTCTAAATACTTGTTCAAAATGTAGACTTTGTCTAGCATCAACTACATATAAAATATATTTTGGATTATACTTTTCTATTCTTTCATAAATTGTAGCTAAATCAGTTGTAGCATACATAAATGACCCGTCACTTTTTAAAACTATTAATGGTGGCATTTCTTTATTGTCGTTTTCTTCTTGCAATTTTACTATTTTTGCGCCATCATCTTCTACTAATAATTGTTTTTGTAAAAGTAAATCAATTAATTTTGAAATATAAGGCTTTGAATCGCTTTCGCCTAGCCATAAATCGAAATTTATATCCAAATATTTATAAAGTCTTTTTATATCTTTTAAACTCTCTTCATATATTTTATTCCATAATTCGTTATATTCTTTATTACCATTTTGCAATTCTTTTACAATGTTTTTACATTCTTCGTATACTTTTTCATAACTTTTGCATAACGCGCTTATTTCAGGATAACATTTGTTTAAATAATTAATGTTTATATCTTCTAATTTTATTTTATCTCTTTTTATCCCATATATTACTTGACCCATTTGCAAACCGTAGTCGCCTAAATGAACGTCACTTAATGTTTTATATCCTTTGTAGTTTATTATTCTTTTTAGACTTTCTCCTATAATTGCTGGTCTTAAGTGTCCAATATGTAATGGTTTTGCAATGTTTGGGCCACCATAATCTAAGAAATACAATTCGTCACTTTCTACTTTATTTACTCCTAAATTGTTAAGTGATTTGTTGATCCATTTGTTTATAAATTTATCACTAATAGTTATGTTTATAAATCCATTTAAAAACGATACTTCTTTAAAATATTCATCAAAGTTTTTTAGTTCGTTTATTTTTTTTGTAATTGTTGTTCCTATTTCTAATAAGTTTACTTTTAATTCTTTAGCAATACGAAAAAGACTATTTATTTGATAGTCACATATTTCTTTTTTATTACTTTCGCTAACATAAAAATCATAGTTAAAAGAGTCAAATATTGGCTTTATAAACTCTTCTATATCTTTTATCATATAATCACCTAGATTGTCATAAGTTCTTTTTCTTTTTCTTTAAATTTTTCTTCTACTATATCGTTATATTTATCTATTAGTTTTTGAACGCTTTCTAAATATATTTTTTCTTCATTTTCGCTAAATTCTTGTCTTTTTATTGCGTTGTTCGCGTCTTGTCTTACATTTCTTAAAGCTATTCTTGCATCTTCTGCCATATCTTTTACTTGCTTAACAAATGCTCTTCTACTATCTTCTGTTAGTTCTGGAATAGTTAATATTAAAACTTCACCGTTATTTGTAGGTGCCATACCTAAATTTGCTTCAAATAATGCTTTTTCTATATTTTTTAAAGCAGATTTATCAAATGGTTTTATTACTAGTTGTCTTGCTTCAGGTATACTTATATTGGCTATTCCTTGAATTGGTGTTGGCACTCCATAATATTCTACCATTATTCCATTTAAAATATTTGGGTTAGCTCTTCCTGCCCTGACAGTTGTAAGTCTAGATTCTAATGATTCTATAACTTTATCCATTTTTGTTTTAACTTCGTTTTCGTTAAACATAACTCACTCTCCACTTTAATTATACATAATAGTATTTAAAAAGTAAATTAAAAAACCCATTTAATGGGTTTTTAATCACAAAAAGTTTCTTCTAATACTTCACTAGCATCGTCGCTTAAAAATTCTTTTTCTAGCATTAAGCTTATGTCTGAATATTCTTTAGCACCTGTTCCAGCAGGTATTAATTTACCTAGTATTACATTTTCTTTAAGTCCATTTAACATATCAACTTTGCCTTTTACTGCGGCCTCTGTTAATATTCTTGTAGTTTCTTGGAATGATGCTGCAGATAAGAATGAATCTGTTTCAAGTGATGCTTTTGTTATACCAAGTAATATTGGTTTCCCTGTCGCTGGAGTTTTTCCTTCTAGGATTATTGGTTTATTTACTTCTCCAAATTCTCTTAATGAAACTGAAGTTCCTTCAACTAGGTTTGTATCTCCAGATTCTACTATTTTGATTTTAGATATCATACGTTTTACTACAATTTCTACGTGTTTATCTGATACGTCAACACCTTGTGATTTATAAACTTTTTGTATTTCTTTAACAATATATTGTTGTACTGTAATTGGATCAGTTACAGCAAGTAGTTCTTTTGGTGCGACTGAGCCTTCAGTTAATGCATCTCCGGCTTCTACCATTTGTCCTTTTTCTACTTTTAGTTTTGAGTTATATAATGTAACATGTTCTCTAACTTCAAGATCATTTGTTATATATATCTTAAATTTACCTTTATCCTCAGTAATTTTTGTTATTTTGCCGCTTATTTCAGCTATAGTTGCTTTTGCTTTTGGTGTTCTTGCTTCAAATAATTCTTCTACACGTGGTAAACCTTGTGTGATATCTGTTGCTGATGCAACACCACCAGTATGGAATGTTCTCATTGTTAACTGAGTACCAGGCTCTCCTATAGATTGTGCAGCCATTATTCCTACTGCTTCTCCAACTTCAACTGTATTTCCTGTTGCTAGATTTCTTCCATAACATTTTTTACATACACCATTTACAGTTTTACATGTTAGTACACTTCTGATTTCTACTTTAGTAATTCCTGCTTTTACTATTTTGTCAACTATTGGTTCTGTTATTAATTCTCCTTTATCTATAATTAATTCTTTTGTTTCAGGATTAATAATTTTTTGATTTGTGTATCTTCCAATAATTCTTTCTTCTAGGCTTTCAAGTACTGCTCCACTATTTTCATCAATAAATGCACTTACTTCAACTCCTTGTATAGTTCCACAATCGTGTTCTTTTACAATTATATCTTGTACTACATCTACTAATCTACGTGTTAAATATCCAGCATCGGCTGTTTTTAAAGCTGTGTCAGCTGTTCCTTTTCTTGAACCATGAGTACTTAAGAAGAATTCTTGCACGTCAAGTCCATCTTTAAATGATGCTGTGATAGGGATTTCAACAACTTCACCATTAGGTTTTTTCATACTTCCGCGCATTCCAGATAATTGTCCTAATTGGTTTTTCTTACCACGAGCACCAGATGAGAATATCATGTTTAGTGGATTATCTGGATTACTTGATAATTCATTTATTACTTCACCTTGTATGTTATTTGTTGTATCTGCCCATAATTTTACTATTCTGTCATGTCTTTCTTCATTAGTTATTAAACCTCTTTTAAATTGTTTTGTAACTTGATCAACCATTTTATTAGTTTCTTCAATCATTGATTCTTTTTTATCAGTTACTGGTACGTCACTAAGTGAGAAAGTTATACCTGACTTTGTACTGTATTTAAAGCCTTGATTTTTTAATTTGTCTAGCATGATTGATGTTTCTGTTGTTTTGTATCTTTTGAATATTTGTGAAATTAATTTTTCCAAGTCTTTGTTTATTAATGGTTTTGTTATTGGCATTTCCGCAACTTTTTGTGGTAAATTTTCACCTTTTTCTATAAAGAATTTATTTGGTGTTATTTTCTCTATGTTTTCTTTACTACCTTCATTTATGTATGGATATGTGTCTGGTAGTATTTCGTTAAATATTAATTTACCTGGTGTAGTTACTAAGTATTTGTCTTTTTGTTCGTCTGTAAACATTTTATATTTAAAACTTTTTACTGGTAAGCATATTCTTGTATGAAGTGTTAAATCTCCTCTTTCGTATGCCATTAATGCTTCATTTGAATTTTTGTAAGCTTTTCCTTCATTTGGTAATCCTGGTGTTTCTATTGTTAAATAGTAATTACCTAATACCATATCTTGTGATGGTGTTACTATTGGACTACCATCTTTTGGATTAAGTATGTTATTTGCGCCTAACATTAATATTCTAGCTTCTGCTTGTGCTTCTTCACTTAGTGGTACGTGAACAGCCATTTGGTCTCCATCGAAGTCTGCGTTAAATGCTGGACAAACTAATGGATGCAATCTTAATGCTTTTCCACCTACTAGTTTTGGTTCAAATGCTTGTATACCTAGTCTATGTAGTGTTGGAGCACGGTTTAATAGTACTGGATGTTCTTTGATTACTTCTTCAACAATATCCCATACTCTTTCGTCTTGTGCTTCAATTAATTTTTTTGCACCTTTTATGTTGTGTGCCATTTCTCTTTCTACTAATTCGTGTATTACATGTGGTTTGAATAGTTCTAGTGCCATTTCTTTTGGTATTCCACATTCATACATTTTTAGCGTTGGTCCTACTACGATAACACTACGTCCAGAGTAATCAACACGTTTTCCAAGTAAGTTTTGACGGAATCTTCCTTGTTTACCTTTAAGCATACTACTTAATGATTTTAATGCACGATTTCCTGCACCTTGTACGCTTCTTCCTCTTCTTCCGTTATCTATTAATGCATCTACTGCTTCTTGTAACATACGTTTTTCGTTTTGAACTATTATTGTTGGCGCTCCTAGTTCAATTAATTTCTTTAAACGATTGTTTCTATTTATTATTCTTCTATATAAGTCGTTTAAGTCACTTGTAGCAAAACGGCCTCCAGGTAGTTGTATCATAGGTCTTAATTCTGGTGGAATAACTGGTAATGCTTCAAGTATCATCCATTCTGGTCTATTTCCACTTTCTATAAATGCATTTATGCAATCTAGTCTTTTTACAAGTCTAATTTTCTTTTGTCCTTGGCTTTTTTCAATTTCTTTCTTTAAGTTTTCTGCTTCTACTTCCAAGTTAACTTCACTTAGCAATTTTTTAATTGCTTCAGCACCCATTCCTACAGTAAATCCGTTTCCATATTTTTCATAATATGCACGGTATTCTTTATCGGATAATGTTTGTTTCTTTTCTAATGGTGCAATTCCTGGGTCTATTACTACATAACTTACAAAGTATATTACTTCTTCTAAGTCTCTTGGAGACATATCAAGTACTAATCCAATTTTTGGTGGTACTCCTTTTGTATACCAAATGTGAGCAACTGGAGTAGCTAGTTCAATGTGTCCCATTCTCTCACGTCTTACTTTTGATCTAGTTACTTCTACTCCACATCTATCACAAATTATGTTTTTGTATCTTAATCTTTTATATTTTCCACAACTACATTCGTAGTCTTTTGTTGGACCAAATATTTTTTCACAGAATAGTCCATCTCTTTCTGGCTTTAATGTTCTGTAGTTAATTGTTTCTGGTTTTTTTACTTCACCATATGACCATTCTCTTATTTTTTCTGGGGATGCAATTCCTATTTTGATTCCTTCAAAATTATTTACTTCCATCATTATTCTTCACTCCCCTCATACTCTAAATCATCTAAGGCATCGTAACCTGAATTTTCCTCAAATTCATCTTCAATCTCTTCTTCTATTGTTGGCTCTTCCACAGGTTCTTCAAGTTTTGTTACATCTATTTCTTCTATTGTAACTGGTACGTCTTCTTTATCTTCTTCTCTTTCTAGATCTCTTAAATCTTTTGTTTCGCCATCTTTAGTTATTATAGAGATATCTAAACCTAATGCTTGGAATTCTTTTATTAATACTCTAAATGATTCTGGAACTCCTGCTTGGTCAACTACTTTACCTTTTACTAATTGTTCGTAAACTTTTACTCTTCCTAATACATCATCGGATTTTACAGTAAGTACTTCTTGTAAGATATGTGCTGCACCGTATGCATATAGTGCCCATACTTCCATTTCTCCAAATCTTTGTCCACCAAATTGGGCTTTTCCTCCAAGTGGTTGTTGTGTTACTAAACTGTATGGTCCAGTACTTCTAGCGTGTAATTTGTCATCTACCATGTGGTTAAGTTTAATCATGTACATTACACCAACTGCAACTCTTTTATCGAATTTTTCTCCTGTTCTACCATCATATAAATCTGTTTTATAGTCTGGAGCAAGTCCAGCTTCTTTTGTCATTGCTTTTAAATCTTCTTCAGTTGCACTGTCAAATACTGGTGTAGCAACGTGAACACCTAGTGTCTTAGCTGCCATTCCTAAATGGATTTCAAGAATTTGGCCTAAATTCATACGTGATGGAACACCCAATGGGTTTAACATTATGTCAACTGTTCTTCCATCTGGTAAATATGGCATATCTTCTTCTGGTAATACTAGTGATACAACACCTTTATTACCATATCTTCCTGCCATTTTGTCACCAACTTGCATTTTTCTCTTTTGTATTAAGTATACTCTTATTACTTTTAATACTCCTGCTGGTAATTCATCTGAATTTTCTTTTGTAAATACTTGAATATCATGTACAATTCCTGCACTTCCATGTGGTACTCTTAATGATGTATCTCTAACTTCTCTAGTTTTTTCACCAAATATTGCATGTAAAAGCTTTTCTTCACTTGATAATTCTTGCATTCCTTTTGGTGTTATTTTACCAACTAATATATCATTTTCTTTTACTTCAGTACCAATACGTACAATTCCGTTTTCATCAAGATTTTTTCTTGCTTCTTCACTGACATTTGGTATATCTCTTGTGAATTCTTCTGGTCCAAGTTTCGTATCACGTATTTCTACTTCTTTCATTTCAATGTGAATTGAAGTTAATACGTCATCTTTTACTATTCTTTCATTTAATATTACAGCATCTTCATAGTTATAACCATTAAATGTCATAAATGCTACTAAAAGGTTTTTACCTAATGCGATTTCTCCCATGTCAGTAGATGGTCCATCAGCTATGACCATTCCAGCTTTTATTTCTTCGCCTTTTTTAACTATTGGTCTTTGATTATAACATGTTTCTGCGTTACTTCTTTCATAATTTATTAATTCGTATTCAGTTTTTCCTTTAGAATTTTTAATTATTATTTTCTTTGAATCAACATAATCTACTATACCATCTTCTTTTGCTACTACAACTGCTCCTGAATCTTTTGCAACTTGTGCTTCTACTCCTGTACCTATAATAGGTGCTTCAGGTTTTAATAGTGGCACTGCTTGACGTTGCATGTTTGCTCCCATAAGTGCACGGTTAGCATCGTTGTGTTCCAAGAATGGTATCATGCTTGTAGTAACAGATACGATTTGTGATGGGCTTACATCTGTATAATCAACTTGTTCTTTCTTTACAATTAAGTTATCGCCTTTAAATCTTACTGGTACGCTTTCTTCTGTTATTTCATTTCTTCCATTTACATCTATTGTTGCTGGAGCGATATAGTAGTCTTCTTCTTCGTCAGCTGTCATGTATACTATTTCGTCTGTTAATTTACCATTTTTTACTTTTCTATATGGAGTCATGATAAATCCATACTCATTTACTTTTGCGTATCCTGCAAGGGATGTAATTAAGCCAATGTTTTGTCCTTCTGGTGTTTCAATTGGACAAATTCTTCCGTAATGGCTTGGATTAACGTCACGTACTTCCATTCCAGCACGATCTCTTGATAATCCACCAGGCCCTAATGCACTTAATCTTCTCTTATCGTTAAGTTCTGCGATTGGGTTTATTTGATCCATAAATTTTGATAATTGGCTGCTTCCAAAGAATTCTTTTAATGCTGCTGTAACTGGTCTTATATTTATTAAACTTTTTGGTGTTACTGAGTCAATTTCTTGTGTAGTCATTCTTTCTCTAATGACTCTTTCCATTCTTACTATTCCAATTCTGAATTGATTTTGAATTAATTCACCACTTTGTCTAACACGCCTGTTTCCTAAATGGTCAATTTCATCTATGTTACCAACACCATAATGTAAGTTCATATAATATGAAATTGATGCATATATATCGCTTATTGTAAGTCTCTTAACGTCTATGCTTTGATCGTTACCAATTACTTTTATTATTTTCTTTGAGTCATCATTTGCATATACTAAAACTTCTTGAACTTTGTTATAAGAGTCAAGTTCTTCATTTATCTTTACTTCTTTTAATCCGTATCCAGCTGCAAATATTGGTTTTAAAGTTTCTAGTAATTCTTTAGTTATTACTGTACCTTTACTAACTATAACATTGCCTTTTTCATCTTTTATGTCTTGGGCAATTTTGTTATTAAGTAATCTATCTATAACATTAAGTTTTTTATTGAATTTATAACGCCCAACTTTTGCTAAATCATACCTAAAACTATCAAAAAATCTTACGATTAATTGGTTTTTAGCTGAATCTAAAGTTGCAGGCTCACCTGGTCTTAATTTTTCATATATCTCTATTAATGCTTCATCAGTATTTTTAGTGCTATCTTTTGCTATTGTATTTTCTAAATATTCATCTTTTCCAAATACTTTGTATATATCTTCTTCATTACTAAGACCTAATGCTCTTAAAAATGTTGTTATTGTTACTTTTCTTGTTCTATCAATTCTTACATATAAAATCCCTCGAGCATCTAATTCGTACTCAAGCCATGTACCTTTACTAGGAATTACTTCACTAGATATTATATGTCTTCCATTTTTATCTATTTCGTTTTTAAAATATATACTAGGTGAACGCACTAATTGACTGTTAATAACTCTTTCTACTCCATTAACGATAAAACTACCATTTTCAGTCATTAATGGCATATCTCCTAAATATACTTCTTGTTCTTTAACTTCTCCTGTTTCATTTATGAAAAGTCTTGCTTGCACTTTTAAAGGTGCTGCATATGTAACTCTTCTTTCTTTGCTTTCTTTAACAGTGTATCTTGGTTTATCAAATGAATACTCTCCAAGTTCAAGTGATAAACTTCCTGAGAAACTTTCAACTGGGAAAATATCGTCGAATACCTCTTTTATTCCTTCCTCTAGAAATCTCTTATATGAGTCTTTTTGTATCTCTAATAAGTTTGATAATTCTAGTCTATTCTTTAGTTTTGAGAAATTTCTTCTTTCTCTATGGTCTCCAAATTTTTCTACTTTGTAAGCCACTTTTTCACCCCAATTCTATAGTTTTAAAAGAACATGTAATTTTATAAAAAATTATGTGTTGCCAATTTATAATGTTAGCAAACATTTTTCAATTTGTCAACGCAAAATCTGCTTTATAAATATAATATCCTCTTTGTTTTTCTATTAATTTTATATTATAGTTTTCTTTTAATTCTTTTTCTATTGTTTTAGCACCTTGATCTTTTCTAACTACAAACCAAAGTTCTCCATTTGGTTTTAAGTATTTATGTGCTTCTTTTAATATCGTCATGTAAATTTTTTTGCCCGCTCGTATAGGTGGATTTGTTATTATAACGTCAAATTTGTTTGTTATTTTTTCGTAAATGTTGCTTTCGTAAATTTTACTCTTTGTTTTA
This sequence comes from uncultured Bacilli bacterium, assembly GCA_944358255.1. GTDB lineage: Bacteria > Bacillota_I > Bacilli_A > RF39 > UBA660 > CALVVN01. The sequence goes on from CALVQQ010000003.1 coordinate 15,427, forward strand.
TTTTCTTTATTATTCATTTCAGTTAAATGTAATGCACGTTTATTGACGTCAACTTGTTCAATTTCTTGTCCTTTTATTTTGTTTATTACTATGCCTATAACTCCGTATCCACAACCTATATCGAGAACATTTCCTGTTTTTTTGCTGTTATCTAAATATGTTTTTATTAATAAATCTGTTCCATAATCTACTGTAGATTTGGAAAATACTCCGTTGTCAGTATAGAACACAAAAGAAGTATTTTTAACTGTGTATTCAATACTTCTTAAATTGCTTTTTAAATTTTCATTATTTGTAAAATAGTGTTCCATATTATCCCCTTTTTATAAACGCAAAAAAGCCTATTTTAATAGGCTATTTTAATTTATGCTAATTCTACTGTTGCGCCAGCTTCTTCTAATTTAGCTTTAATATCGTTTGCTTCTTCAGCAGGAACGTTTTCTTTAACATTTCCTCCAGCATCAGCTATATCTTTTGCTTCTTTTAGTCCAAGACCAGTTATTTCTCTAATTACTTTAATAACTTGTAATTTAGCTGCTCCAGCATCTTTTAAAACTACTGTTTTGTTTCCTCCATCTTCTTCTACTGCTGCTTGAACTGGTGCTGCTGCTACTGCAACTGCACTTGGGTCAACTCCTAATTCTTCTTTCATTAAATCTACTAGTTCTTTTACTTCTAGAACTGTCATTTCTTTTACTGCGTCTAAGATTTCTCTACTTGTTAATTTTGCCATTATTTTTCTCCTCCTTCTAATTTTTCAGCATATAAATTTAATGCTATACTTAAATTTTTAACGTGTTCAATAAGTCCACCTGCAAACATTGTAAGTAATCCTTCATAGCTTGGTATGCTTGCGTATTCTTTTATTACATCTAATCCAACTACATTGCCATCAATATAACCTGCTTTTATTTTTAAACTTTCGTTTCCTTTAGCAAATTCGCTGACAGTCTTTATTGGTTCGATGATGTCTTTAGAAAAAACGTAAACGTTTGGCCCAGCCATAAATTCACTTAGTTCTATTTTTTTGTCTTTTAAAGCTAAATCCATTAATGTGTTTTTATATACTTTGATGCTACTTCCACCAGCTTTTAATTCGTTTCTTAATTTAGAAAAATCTGCTACTGATAGTCCTTGATTTTCAAGTAATAAAAACGTACTAGAATTGTTAAGTTTATCTATGATTTCATTAACAACTTCTTTTTTAGCATTTAAATTTTTCTCGCTTGCCATTTTTCCTCCTTATAAATATTAAAACTCACCTTACACGAGTGAGCTTACTTAAAAGATAAGTTCCTCGGTAGGGTTTACTTCTGACCTACTGTCTTCGGTTCTTCTTCAATATTGTATTATATTTTTATTTAATTGTCAAAAGAATTTTTATCGATTTTTATTCCAGGACCCATAGTACTTGAAATACTAATGTTTTTGATAAATATTCCTTTAACTCCACTTGGCTTAATTTTGATTAAGTTACGTATGAATGCAACTAAGTTTTCTTCAAGTGCTTTTTCTGTAAATGATACTTTTCCTATGATTGAATGAACATTTCCATAACTGTCAGCTTTGAATTCAATCATACCTTTTTTAACATTTTCTATTGCTTCTTTTACGTTTGTTGTAACTGTTCCTGTTTTAGGATTTGGCATTAAACCTTTTGGTCCTAAAACCTTTCCTAATTTTCCTAAGCTTGCCATCATATCAGGTGTTGCTATAATTACATCAAAATCAAACCAATTTTCTTTTTCGATTTTTTCAATCATGTCAACGTCACCTACATAATCAGCTCCGGCTGCTTTTGCATCTTCTTGTGAAGTCTTTGTTACAACTAAAATTTTCTTTGTTTTTCCAGTACCATTTGGTAAAACAAATGAACTTCTTACTTGTTGATCACCTTTTGTTGTATCTATGTTTAAATTAACTGCTACTTCTACAGTCTCATCAAATTTTCTCTTTGATAATGATTTTACTAATTTTATCGCCTCAGATACTGTGTACTCTTTATCTTTTTCCACATTTTCTCTAGCTTCCACATAAATACGTCCATGTTTTTTCATTTTTTCCCTCCTTTATGTGGTGTATTTTGGATTTATTATTCCTCGCTTGTTTCATTTTCGTCTTTTTGTTCTGTTGATTCTACTTCTGGCATATCTGCATCAGCCATTGCTTTAGCTTGTGCTTCCATCTCTTCAAGTTCTGCATCTAGTTTAGCCATTTCTGCTTCAGCTTCTTTTGCTTCTTCAGCTTGTTCTGCTAATTCTGCATCATTTAATCCTTTAACAGCAATCCCCATGTTTCTTGCTGTTCCTGCAACTATTCTCATCGCTGCTTCAATATCATTTGTGTTTAAGTCTGGTAATTTTATTTCAGCTACTTTTCTTAAATCATCTTTTGTTATTGTTGCAACTATGTCGTTTGCTCCTTTGACACTACCTTTTTGTATTCCAGCTACTTCAAGTAATAAACTTGGAGTTGGTGGAGTTTTTAAAACAAAGTCAAATGATCTATCTTCATATACGCTGATTTCAACTGGAACTATACTTCCCATTTTATCTTTTGTTGCATCGTTGTATTTTGTACAGAATTCATTTAAGTTTATTCCAACAGGCCCTAACATTGTTCCAACTGGTGGAGCTGGTGTTGCTTTACCCGCAGGTAGTTGTAATTTGATTACTTTTTCAACTTTTTTTGCCACGAAAAACACCTCCTATTTATCAGTTTATTTTTTCGCGAGTGGTTTTAATGATAACCCAAAAAATCTCCCACTTTTTTAGTATATATATTAAAATATATAACTCGTTTTTAATATTAACACATTTTTTTCGGTTTTACAATTAATTTTTACTTATTTGCAATAATTCAACTTCGACAGGTGTTTCTTGACCGAATAAGTCTATTAATACAGTTAATTTGTTGTTTTCTAAATCTATGCTTTCTATTTTTCCGTACATTCCTTTAAATGGTCCATCTATAATTGTAACACTGTCTCCTTCTTTTAAGTCTGCTTCTATGTCTACTCTACTCATTCCTTCATTGATTAGAATCTTATCTATTTCTTGTGGTGATAATGGAATAGGTTTTGCGCCTTTACCACTCGAACCAATAAATCCTGTTACGCCTGGAGTATTTCTTACTGCATACCAAGCTTCATCACTCATTATCATTTCTACTAATACGTATCCAGGAAACATTTTTTTAATTTTTTCCTTTTTAACTCCATCTTTTATTTCAACTTCCTTTTGCTCTGGAACGATTACTCTAAAAATGTTATTTTCCATACCCATTGACTGTGCTCTCATAAGTAAGTTATCTCTTACTTTACTTTCATGTCCCGAATATGTATTTACTACATACCATAATTTTTGTTCTTCCATTAGTTAATCAATCCTTTCAAAAAAGCAAATAATACATCTAATCCATAAAAGAATGCAGCAAAGAATACTAGCATTACTACAACTACAACGGAATATGTTATAGTTTCTTTCATTGTTAACCATTTAGTTTTCTGTGCTTCTTTTTTTACACCTCTAAAAAACGCTTTGATTTTTTTCATTTTACCTCCCATAAAAAAAACACCTACGTGTACAAACATATTAGCATATTTTATATAATCTTTCAAGGGATTTCAAAATATTTCTAAACAAAATAAAAAGAGTATATTTACTCATATCTAGTTGTTTTAAAAAATTTACTCTCTTTATCAAACAATTCTCTTTTATTATCAGACATATAACTTCTTAACTTACTAAGCGTAACATTTTTTACATTCATATTAACACCCAGTAATATTTTATACAATTATTTTATAAATATTCACTAATCTCCTTTTTAATTGGAACTTTAATAATCAAAATATCTTCTATTGCTTTATCAATCAAATTAAAATCAAATTTTTCTTCCTCAGAACGAATCACATCAAGTTTCGGATTAATTACGGGATGTTTAGGAACAAAAACAGTACAACAGTCTTCATAAGGCAAAATACTTATATCATACGAACCAATTTTCTTAGCAATATCAATTATTTCCAATTTATCATACGTTGCAAGAGGTCTAATAATAGGAAAAGTTGTAACATCATTTACTGCTTTAATACTAGTTAAAGTTTGACTAGCAACTTGTCCAATGTTTTCACCATTAATTATTGCAGTTGCTCCTATATTTTCAGCTAACTTTTCTGCTATTCTATACATCATGCGTCTCATAAACGTAATCAAATAATCACTTTTCATATTCTTATAAATATATTCCTGTATATTAGTAAAATTAACGACATAAACATTACCAACATTACCATAATTACACAATATATTTGCAAGATTTATAACCTTATTTCTAGCTTCTAGGCTAGTATGAGGAATACTTTCAAAGTATACAAAATCCAAACTAACTCCCCTTTTAATTGACAAATAACCTGCGACGACACTATCTATCCCACCGCTTAACATAAGAAGCGCTCTACCCATAGTTCCGATTGGATATCCATTCATACCCGCATGACTTTCATAATAAAGATAAACAGCTTCTCTTCTTATCTCAACATTTAAAATAATATCGGGATTATGAACATCTACAGAAATACCTTTTATATTTTTTAAAACAGCAGATCCCACAATTCTACTAACTTCATCACTTTTAATTTCATAGGACTTATCACTTCTATTAGTCTCAATTTTAAATGTTTTAAAACTAACATCACTTAAAACATCAACAGCAGATTTACAAATACTATCAATACCAGTATCATTTACTTTATAAGCAACGACAATTCCATGAATACCAAAAACACTTTTTAATTTATCTAAAACCATATAAATATCATCAGTATGAATAAACATTCTATAATAATCTTTTTCAATTTTATAATCTATCCCAGCTAATTTATTTTCAATTGATTTAACTAAAAAATTAATAAAATAATTTCTATTATCCTTTTTAGTCGTAAGTTCTCCATACTTTATTAGCAAAAGTTTTTCCATAAAATCACCTTACTTTTTAAGTAAAAGTTCATCATAAACTTTATAAAAAATTCTAATAAACTCATTTATCTCCAATTTTGTTGTAAAATGACTTAAACTAATCCTAATACTAGTAGTATTTATTGTTTTATCATCTGTGACAGCCTTTAGCACGGTACTACTTTCCAAACTTGAGCAAGCAGTATTGGTCGAAATATAAACTTCATATTTTTCAAGCGATCTAACAAAGGTTTCACTTCTAATACACTTTAAACTCAAATTAACTATATGAGGAACACACAAATTATTAGAATTGATATGAATTCTGTCATCATTAAGTCCACTTACTAAAAGTTCATTTAATTTAGTAACTTTTTTAATATTATTTTCCAAATTTTCATTCATAATTCTCATAGCCTTAGCCAAACTTACAATTAATGGAAGTGGTGGTGTTCCACCTCTAAACTTAGCATTTTCAGTTAAGCCCCAAATTAAAGGCTCAATTTCAACCTTTTTAGATTTATACAAAATACCTATTCCCTTAGGGGCATAAATCTTATGACCAGAAAAACTTGCAAGATCAACATCATTTAAATTTACTTTAATTTTTCCTAATGCCTGAGTCATATCTGAATGAAACAATACATTACTATTTTTCTTATTAATAACCTGGCGTATAGTTTTAAGAGGTGCGCGATAACCGACTTCACTATTCACCGCACAAATAGACACTAAAATTGTATCATCTCTAACCAAAGACTCTAAATCTTTCAAATCAACTTGACCATCAGAAGTTAATTTAACATAACTTACTTCAAAACCACATATTTCCAAATATTTTAAAGTATCCAAAACACTTTTATGTTCCAGAGGACTACTTATAATATGTTTACCTCTCCTGCAATGCTTAAAAGCAACGCCCTTTAAAGCAGTACTATTACTCTCACTTGCCCCACTAGTATAAACAATCTCATTTGGTTCACAATTTAATATCTCACTAATCTGTTTAGTAGCTTTCAACAACAATTCCTTACTTCTAACGCCCAAATTATGAATACTATTAGCATTACCTATAAAATCTTTAGTAACGTGCACATAACTATCAAGCACTTCATCAATAACTGGCGTCGTAGCCGAATAATCCAAATAAATCATAATTACACCTCTTGAATAACCGTCAATATAACCGGTTTACTTTCAGTTTTCTTATAAAGCATAGATCCAATATTCTCTCTAATTTCATTTCGTATTTTAGTATAATCAGCATACTTCTCATTAGTATTATTTTTAATTATTTCCTCACTCTTATTCTTAATCTCCATTATTAAATCCATATTATCTTTAACATAAATAAAGCCTCTAGTGAGAACCTCGGGACCCACAACAATCTTTTTCGTCTTTTTATCCATTGTCGCACTTATAAGAACAACGCCATTATTTCCTAACATTTCCCTATCTTTAAGTACCAATTCACCCACATCATTAATACTTTTACCATCAATTAATATATCATTAACATCAATATGTTCAAAATCATCTACAAGATTTCCATCTACCAAATGAATAACGTCGCCATTTTCCTTAAGCAAAATATTTTCTTTTTTCATGCCGACATTAAAAGCCAAATTACCATTTTCAACCTGATAACGATATTCACCTTTAATAGGAATATAATATTTAGGATTAAAAAGTTTAATTATAAGCATAATATCTTCACTAGACGCATGCAAACGAACACTATTTTCCCTAGGAACAGACTCAATACTAGCCCCTATAACAGCAATGTCATTTTTAAGTTTAACTTCAGCAAGTTCATACGCATCATAACTTGGCTCTGCAAAAACAACAGTATCAGTTTCTCTTAAAGTAACAAACTTATCATAGCCACTAACAATTCTATTAAGATTATAAAAAGGCATTTCCCTATCATTACTTACCAGAATCACAGAATTCTCATCTTTCAAATTAGTCAAGTCACCTATCAATTCAGGAGAAACTTTTAAATAGCCCTCTTTAATAGCCATATTAATAATAAGTTGAAGTTTTTTGCCCATAACAACAACCTTACGTTTTTTACCCTTTAATGCATCAATTATTTCTTCTATAGTATGTAGATGCAAACTTAAAAGAGAAATAATAATTCTTCCCTGATTTTTATCAATAACACTTCTAAAAAACTTATCAAGTTTATGTCGAGGACTAGTAAATCCTTTTTTCTCAGCAAAAACACTTTCACACATAAGAGCTAAAACACCCTGTTTACCAATATAAGCAAGTTTACCCAAATCCATATCATAAAAACCGCTCATAGTAGGATCTATCACAAAATCGGCCATATAAATAATTGCCCCATCCTTAGTATTAATAGCATAACCAACACTTTCAGGTGCCGAATGAGTTACACTAAAAGGAAACACACTAAAACTGCCAAAAGAAAGTTTTTTATACGGTTTAATAACATTCAAATTTTTAATAGATACATTTTCTTCTTTGCACTCTATATCGATAATCTTACTAGTGTAATTAGTAGCATATACCTTAATATCAGGAATCGTTTTAATAAGCTCAGTCAAAGCTCCCATATTTTCATAATGAGCATGACTAATAAAAACACCAACAATTTTATCCTTATTTTGAACCAAATAAGTAAAATCAGGGATTATATAATCAACCCCATACATATTATCACTTGCATATTTAATACCAACATCAAATATAAGAATATTGCCATCAATATTAACAGTATAAATATTCTTACCATTTTCGTTTAGTCCACCTAAACTCATCATTTTAATATTACTCATAATTCATCTCCTTAAAAAAGTTCACGTGCTAAACAATTATAACATAAAACTAAAAAAAAGGAAATAAATTTGATTTTTTCCTTTAAATATGGTATAATTACATCATATTAATGGGGGGTTGTATGAAGGTTGTAAATTTATCAAAAAATCAATTTTATCGTTTATCACCTTTACCACTAGAAACAGGAATATGTAACAGTGAAGGTGATATTTTAGAATTCCAAAAAAGAACAAAATCTTACATTCTAAAAAAATTAAAAGAAACTGAAGGACCAGTTTTTGCAAATAAATTATACACTATAGAAATGTTAGATGCACACAGAGATTCTATTCCTAGCGAATTCACTTTACCGACAAGTTTATTATCAATTCAAGGAAAATTATCTGGTTTTGTTATGCCTAAAATACAAGGTGTCAATTTACAAACAGTTTTAGACGATCCAACAGTTGATGTTAAAGAAAAAATTTACTACCTAAAAACTATTGGCCAATTATTAGAAAAAATCAAGCACTTACAACAATATGGTAATTTAAGTGATTTTCACATAAACGATTTACATGAATCAAACATCATAATAAACCCACAAAAAAAAGAGATTCACATCGTTGATACAGATAGTTGCAAAATTGCAGATAACAAAACATTTTTCGCTAGATATTTATCTCCAAGCGCACTTCTAAGTCATGAAATTTCTGGAAAATATCCAATTACCGAGAACAATGGGATGGGAGCTTTTGTAGATGCAACTGAAAACACGGACCTATATTGTTACATGATTATGATATTAAATTTCTTAAGTCGTACTAAAGACTTCAACTTTTCAAAACCAGAAGAATTTTACTCATATCTAACATATTTATCTGACATTGGAATAGATAAAGAGTTAATAGACATTTTTGCTAATCTATTAACAGCAAAACAAAACCAAAATCCGTATCACTTGCTTGATACACTATCATATGAACAACTTGGAAAAGCATCAAAAAATGTATTTAGTTTAAAAAAATCATAATCATACAAACTTAAAAATTATCTCTTTTTACTATAAACAAATCTCTTTTGAGACTCTACAAAACAATTTTCATCATCAAAAAATTCAATTGTATCCAATTGCATAGGGCATAAATGATTTAACCAATGCAACATTTTAGGCGCGCAGTTTTGTATTTTAACAATCCCGCCACTAATAATTAAAATCACATCATTGCCCAATATTCTTACACCACGAACATTATTTGGAAACAATTCTTTTTTTGGGCTAATAATTCCCCTATTACCATTACCCAAGCCAAAAGGAACACACCCATCATGATCATGTCCACTTACAAGTAAATCATAGTCACGAAACAATTCCAAATTACTAGAAGAATTAACAAATTCAGGAGAATGTATTAAACAAACTGAAGGAACATTTTGAGGAACATTACGATACAAATATTCCCGTTGAACAAAATCCTTATAAAAAGCAACTTGATCAATTTTACTAAAATCATTCTTATCATAATAATAATCTAATGGCTGTGTATATCCCATAAAATAAACAAAATCATCAATATAATAATCACCATTTAGCAAATAAACATTATCATAAGAAGATATTTCAGCCCAAAAATCTTCATCATAAGAAAACGAAGGATACTGCCCAATTTCCGAAACAAAATCATGACTTCCCAAAATAACCATAGTTTTACCTAAAGATGCAGAAGCCTTTATTAAACCTTTCAATTCTCTTCGTATATTTTCTTTTAATAACTCTTCAGGTTCATCAATCAAATCCCCCAAAAATACATAATAATCTCCCGATTCTCTTTCTAATTGATATTTAATTGAACTCAATTTTTTATCTGAAACTAAATCACTTAAATGAACATCACCAAGAGCTACAATTTTAAATGCTTTTTTTGCTTTTGGAGTATAAATTTTTGTATTTCTTACTTGAAAATAATCATCTGGCAATAAAATCATAATTATCACTTCTTTGCCTTATTTTAAATGATTTATAACAATTGTCAAGTTATTAATATCAATTTATTGTAACAATTCTTGCAAAGAAACAATATCAATACCTTTACCATTTATATGACTTATAATACTACTAAGTTCACTGGTAACATATTTATTTCCTTTTAAAATATATATGTTACCTTTTTCTAATGTATTTTTAATATTTAACAAAAAATTCTTATTATAAATAAAATCAGTTTTAACAGAATTAACACCTTTATCTTTACAAATACCAATTACATCATAATCATTATAAATACAAAAAGTATCTGTTTTAAAGTCATCAATTACTTTATGAAAATCATTAAAATCTTCCTTGTTATTACCACCATACAAAATAGTATTACCATTATTAGCTAAATCATAAAACAAACTTTTATTATCTTGAAGTATTTCACCATCAACAATATAATTTAAATTAACACCTTTACTTAAAGCTATATCATTTATACTACTTATAAAATCAACATCATCAACTAAAATAAGCAAACTAACAGCATTTTTACTTTCATTTCCCCTAATAATATATTTATCAACATACTCAGCCTTATTAATAGAACAAGCATCTTCTTCAAAAGCAAAAAGATCCTCATTATATCCAAAACCTTTCATATTAGAATAACTGGTATATTCATCAACCACTAAACCACTTACTCCAAGAACAACACCCTCATCAGTAGAATAGCCCTCAACGCAAGAAGAATTATTAACAGATGCATACTTGACAATTTGTTCCATCAAAGGATCATTTTTATTAACCATTTTAACAGCCTTATCAGTATAATAAAAACTAAAAACAACCAAAACTAAAAGGCCAATATATTCAAATGTTTTTTTCACTAAATACACCTCATTTAAATATATGACCTTTATTAATTTTTAAAACATACTTTATTTTATTTTTTAGGTTTAACAACCTTAATTCCACCCATATAAGGAGTTAAAACTTCTGGAACAGTAATACTTCCATCACTTTGATAATTATTTTCAACTACAGCAATTAATCCCCTAGGAGTTGCAAGAACAGTATTATTAAGAGTTGCGACATACTTATTACCATCTTTAGTTTTCATCCTAATACTCAACCTTCTCGCTTGAGCTTCACCTAAAGTAGAACAAGACCCAACTTCAAAATACTTTTGTTGTCTAGGACTCCATGCTTCTATATCACAAGACTTAACTTTCAAATTAGCAAGGTCTCCACTACAGCACTCCAAAGTACGAACAGGAACGTCTAAACTCCTAAAAAAGTCAACAGTATACTTCCACATTTTGTTATACCAATCCATTGCATCTTCAGGCTTACAAAGAACAACCATTTCTTCCTTTTCAAACTGGTGAACCCTATAAATACCCCTTTCCTCAATACCATGCGCTCCAACTTCTTTTCTAAAACATGGAGAATAAGAAGTCAAAGTAATTGGAAGTTCTTCCTCTTTAACAATTTGACCCTTAAACTTACCAATCATAGAATGTTCACTTGTACCAATCAAATACAAATCCTCATCTTCAATTTTATACATCATATTATCCATTTCTTCAAAACTCATAACACCACTTACTACATCACTTCTAATCATAAAAGGAGGAACACAATAAATAAAACCTTTATCAATCATAAAATCCCTAGCATAACTAATCAAAGCAGAATGAAGTCTTGCAATATCTCCCATCAAATAATAAAAACCATTACCACTCACCCTACCGGCGCTATCTTTATCGAGACCACTAACACTTTCAAAAATATCTGCGTGATGAGGTATTTCATAATTTGGAACGACAGGGTTTCCAAACTTTTCAATTTCAACATTTTCAGTATCATCTTTACCAATTGGAACACTATCATCAATTAGTTGAGGAATATCTAACATTTTAGTTTTAATCAACTCTTCAAGCCCTACTTCAATTTTCTCATACTCTTCAATATCATCATCTATTTTAGAAATATCAATTCTAACTTGAGCAGCATCATCCTTCTTACCCTCGCGCATCAAAGCACCAATTTTATCACTCAACTTATTTTTTTCACTTCTCAAGTTATCAGCATTACTTTTAGCCTCTCTAAACCTAACATCAAGTTCATAAATTTCATCTACCAAAGGAAGTTTTTCATCTTGAAACTTCTTTTTAATATTTTCCTTAACTAACTCTCTATTTTCCCTAATCAAATTAATATCTATCATATCATTCACCCTTTCTTTAGATATTATTTTCCAAAAAACCTATAAAAATAAAAAAAGACGGTACAAGGAGTGCGAAGCACGGTACCATCCCATCTTTAACTTATTTACATATAACGGTCTCCCGGAAATAGTTTACTATTCTGCTCTAAGGAAGAAATTAAAAATCATATTTATTAGTTTACACCAGCCACTAACTCTCTTTAAAATACAAATAATTAATCATACCCTTTTCACTGCATTTAGTAACTAAATGTTAACATAATAAAAATATAAAGTCAAATTCAAAATTGACAAACATTTGTTTATAAAGTAAAATAAAATACAACGAACTTAAACTAGATTTAAAAAGGAGAAAATAAAATGTTCAAATTAGTATCAAAATACAAACCTAGTGGTGATCAACCACAAGCAATAAAAGAATTAGTTGATGGAATTAATTCTGGAAAAAAAGAACAAGTACTTTTAGGTGCAACAGGAACAGGTAAAACTTTTACAATTGCAAACGTTATACAAGAAGTTAACAAACCTACCCTAGTTTTAGCCCATAACAAAACATTAGCAGGACAATTATATAGTGAATTCAAAGAACTATTTCCTGAAAATCGTGTTTTATATTTTGTTAGTTATTACGACTACTACCAACCAGAAGCATATGTTCCAAGTAAAGACTTATACATAGAAAAAGATGCAAGCATCAATGACGAAATAGATGAATTAAGACACGCAGCGACAAGTAGCCTATTAAATAGAAGTGATTGTATAGTAGTTGCAAGTGTATCGTGCATATACGGTATTGGAGAAGTCGAAGAATACAAAAACAAAATGTTAACATTAATAGTTGGCGACACAATAGACAGAGACGCAATACTAGAAAAACTAGTCAACATGCTTTACGAAAGAAGTGTAAATGACTTTACAAGAGGAACATTTAGAGTAAAAGGTGACACAATAGAAATAATACCAGTATATGAAAAAAAGAACGGAATTAGAATAGAACTATTTGGTGACGAAATAGAAAAAATATACGAATTTGACACATTAACAGGAAACATCATTAGTGAGAAAAAAAGTGTCAGTATATTCCCAGCATCACACTTTGTAACGAGCGAAGAAAAACTAAAAGAAGCAATCAAAAGAATAGAAAAAGAATTAGAAGAAAGACTTATAGAACTTGATAAGCAAGGAAAAATAGTAGAAAAAGAAAGACTAAAACAAAGAACAATGTACGACATAGAGATGCTAAAAGAAACAGGATTTTGTCATGGTGTTGAAAACTACAGCAGACACCTTGCACTTAGAGAAGAAGGAGAAACACCTACTACACTCATAGACTTTTTCCCAAAAGACTTTCTACTAGTTGTTGACGAATCGCATGTCACATTACCACAAGTAAGAGGAATGTATAACGGTGATAGACAAAGAAAGCAAACACTTGTAGACTATGGATTCCGTTTACCTAGTGCTAGAGACAATAGACCTTTAAAATTTGAAGAATTCGAGCAAAAAATAAATCAAGCAATATACGTATCAGCGACACCAGGGGATTACGAACTAGAAAAAACAAAAGGAGAAATAGTTGAACAAATAATAAGACCTACTGGACTATTAGATCCAACAATCGAAGTAAAACCAACAAAAGGACAAATAGATGACATAATAAACGAAATAAAAGTTAGAACAGAAAAAAATGAAAGAATATTAATCACAACCCTTACAATTAGAATGGCAGAAGAACTAACTAACTATTTAAAAGACATGGGAGTAAAAGCATTATACTTACACAATGAAATAAAAACACTAGAAAGACTAAACATAATAAGAAATTTAAGACTAGGAAAAATAGATGTAATTGTAGGAATCAACCTATTAAGAGAAGGAATAGACATACCAGAAGTATCACTAATTTGCATAATGGATGCTGACAAACAAGGATTTTTAAGAAGTGATAGAAGTTTAATACAAACAATAGGAAGATGCGCTAGAAACAAAAATGGACACGTAATCATGTATGCAGACACAATAAGTGAAGCAATGAAAATAGCAATAGAAGAAACAAAAAGAAGAAGAACAATACAAGAAAAATATAATATTGAGCACAACATAACCCCACAAACAATAGTAAAAGAAATACATGATAACGTCACAAACATAGAAGAAACAAAACCTAAAGCAATCAAAAAAGACTCTAAAAAGAACAAACAAGAACTAATTAGAGAACTAGAAATAGAAATGAAAAAAGCGGCCAAAGAATTAGACTTCGAACGCGCTATGGAACTAAGAGATGCAATGTTTGAATTAAGTGTAAACGAAGACTAATAAATAACCCTATTTAAATAAAGACCGCCAGGAAAAGCAGGTTTACCAATAGAAGACCTGTTTTTTAATTCAAAAATATCAGTTATATCATTCAAATTAACTTTACCTTCATTTAAATCCAACAAAAGCCCAACAATATTTCTAATCATATACCTTAAAAAACCAGAAGAAACAAACTTAATAATCAAAATATTATTTTTAACAACAAAAGAAATATCAACATTTCTCACATAATCATCATACTTACCAGAAGTAAAACTTTCAAAGTCATGCGTACCAGATAACAACTTAATTGCTTTTCTTAATTTAATCAAATCAAAACCATTATTATACTGAAAAACATAATTAACCATACAAGGATTATACTTTCCCAAATTAATAAGATAAACATACTCTTTTTTCTTAACACTATACCTAGCATGAAACTCATCACGAACAACCAAAACATCATCAACAAAAATACTTGAAGGTAACAATTTATTTAAACTATTCCTAATAACTAAAACATCCTTCACCTTAGAAGAATCAAAATGAAAATAAAACTCATTAGCATGTACACCCCTATCAGTACGAGAACAACCAACACACTTAACTTCTTCATCAAAAATTTTAGAAAGACATCTATCAAAAATACCCATTACAGTAACCTTATCATTTTGCCTTTGTGAACCATAAAAAGCACTACCATCATAACAAATTTTAACCAAATATCTCATAACAAATTCACTTCCAAAATATAACCATACAAAAACAATAAATGAAAAACAAGTAACATAAAAGCATAAAAATTAAACTTACCCGTTTTCATATTGGTGCGCCTTTTTTTAACACTAAACATCCTTAACTTAGCCAAATTATTAACATCTTTCATACGTTTAAAAGTAAGTCTAATACTATTTTTAAAAGAATACAAAACAGCATAATATTTACCTACAATACCACTATGAACATAATCAATTCCCCTACTAGCTTGACACCTTAAAACACGATTTTCCGTAGTTACAAGTGCCGGAATAAATCTGAACACATTTCCAACCACAAGAGAGATATAAGAAACATTTAAATTTAAAAAATTAATAGGATTTAAAACCTTATAAATACCATAATCAAACTCACTCCAACTAGTCGTAAACACCAACAATGCCAAATACTGAGTAACGAGAATAAACTTTAGCAGATAAACCAAAGAAAGTTCTAAAGAAAAACCAGCACCTGCAAATACAAAAATCAAAACCAAATAGAGATACCTAAATCCATAAAACATATTAAAGAAAAACCTAAAAGGAACTTTAGACTCAATAATTTGAAGTACCAAAATAGCAAGAACAAACAAATGTAATTCCAAACTTTTGCTACCAATCATAACCAAAACAAACAAGAAAAAATTCAAAAGTTTAACAACAACACTCATTTCATGAATTTTACTATTAACGGGGTAATAAGACCCAAACATCCCCTTAGAGTACATCATTACAAACCCCCTTTACCAAATCTAAAACGCTTTTATAATATTTAAAATTCTTATTATATTTACTCCTAACCAAATTAGAAAAAGTAACAATTAAAGGACTAGAAATATCATATTTAGAAAGCTTATTTTCATCATAAAAAATATCATTATTACCCTGCATAACCAATTCGCCATTACTTAAAACTAGAATATTAGAATTAAACTCATATATAAAATCAACATCTCTACTCATAACAATAATTGTTTTACCGTACTTTTCATTAATAAAATTAAGAATACGAATTAATTCCCTTTTTTCACGAGAATTAAAATGTAAAGTGGGTTCATCCAATATAATAACCTTAGGATTATAAACCAGAACAGATGCAAGACCAATTTTTTTAGCTTCACTAAGAGACAAATCATCTATATTTTTATTTAAATATTCTTCACCCAGTCCAACAATTTTAAGAGCCTCAATAGATCTAACCACCTTTTTATTAGTTTTATACTTAAAAAACTTCATAGCAAACTCAAGTTCATCCTTAACTTTTTTATTAAAAAACATATCATCTTTATTCTTATAAACAACACCAACATCAAATCTAAGACTATTAACATTTTTTATATTTCTTCCATCATTTACAAACTCACCAATTCTAACGGAACCTTTTGATGGCTTAACAACACCATTAATCAAGTCTCCAATTACAGACTTACCAGAATTAGAATTACCCAGAAAACAATATTTTTTACCACTTTCAAGTTTAAAACTAACATTTTTTAATAATAACTTTTCAGCATAAGTCCTACTATTAACAACCAAACTAACATCATTAAATTCTATTTCCATATATCATCCACCAACTCACTGACACTATCAAAATACTTATCAACAATACCGTAATCCATCAAATACTTATTAACTTCGATCAAAAAAGGAAGTCCAACACCCAATTTTTTCATAAGTTTATCTTCATTTAAAACATTAATAGTTTTACCACTGATTAAAATTTTTTCATTATTTAAGACAACAACATCACTACCAAATAAACACTCACTCACATCAGAAGTAAAATTAAAAACAATATTATCATTATTAACAAAATCATTTAAATTTTTAATAACCATATTTAAATCACATTTATCAAGTTCACACAAAACTTCATCCAAAACCAAAACCTTAGGTTCACAAACAAGCGACCCAACTATTTTTATTTTAACTTTATCACTTATACCTAGAGAATTTGGATCTTTATCTAACAAATTCATAATTTCAAACTTCTTAGCATATTTTAAAATCTTATCTTCCATCTCATTTTTATTTAATCCCAAACATTCCATACCAAAAGCAATATCATCACTAACAGTTTCACCAACAAACAAATTAAGATGATCATGCAAAACAAAAGAAACATTTTTTTTATATTTAAAAATGTTTTTAGAATTAATCTTAGCAAACATTAAAGTAATATAATCATGATTATTTTTAAAAAGCAAATTATTGATTAACCTTTTATTCCCATCACCCAAAAAAGTAACAAATGAACGCGTTGGAAAACTAAAAGAAAAATCTTTACTTTCAATATATGTAAAATAATTATTAAAATTCATCACAAAACTCCTCATAATTATTATACAATAACAAAAAAGAATATTAAAGTTTTTCTAAAAACTCATCAATTTTAAAAAATAAAAGCAAAGCCTTATTTCACCTTGCTTTAAAAAGAATCTATATTAATTTTAACATTTTTTATACCGCTTAAAAATGCCTTTGTTTGAATCAATGTTTTAATAGAATTAGCTACTTTTCCACCCTTACCAATTACAGATGGCATATCACTTTCATTAACCAAAACTTCAATAATTAATCCTTCTTCAGTATCAAAATCTTTAACTTTTATCATATCAGGATCACTTACTAAATTTTTAACTAAATATTCAGTATACTCTATTAAAGACATTTATTTTCTTTTACTATTATGAAACTTTTCCATAATTCCAACTTGACTGAAAATACTTCTAACAGTATCAGTTGGCATAGCTCCCATATTTAACCATTTAATAGCTACTTCTTCA
The DNA here is from genome assembly GCA_944358255.1 of uncultured Bacilli bacterium. Taxonomy (GTDB): domain Bacteria; phylum Bacillota_I; class Bacilli_A; order RF39; family UBA660; genus CALVVN01. The sequence continues at coordinate 33,222 of CALVQQ010000003.1, forward strand.
TTAATATTATATTTATTAGATTCTTCTAATGGATGATATGTTCCAATAAGTTCAATAAAACTACCATCTCTTTTATCTCTAGAATCAGCTGCCACAATACGATAACTTGGCTTCTTTTTTGATCCAGTTCTTTTTAATCTTAATTTTACCATAATATTCCCTCCACTTACTAAATATAATACACTACAAAAGAAAAGATGTCAACATTTTTTAGTTGACACAATATAACTTATCTTCTTCAATCCTATTATATAATAATTTTAAATCTTCTATTTTTATATCACCCTTAATGATCTGTTCTTTCCAACCAAAATCTTTTATATTCAATATTTTTCTGATTTTTTCAGACCCAATTGGTAATATTGGATGAATCATATTAGCGATATTTGCCATCATATAAACACATGTATACGTCGTTTTATTAAATTCGTCAATATTTTCCTTTACTTGTACCCATGGTTCTTTACTATCATAATATTTATTAGCTAAACTTATATATTCTATAATTTTTATAGCTGCATTTCTTATTTCGCCTTTTTCAAAACAATCCCCTATTACTTTATATGCATTTATCGTTTCGTCTTTAATATCTTTGTCGATATCAGCTTCTTTAATCACTCCATCAAACTTTTTAACTATAAACGATAAATTTCTATTTACAAAATTTCCTAACATTCCAACTAAAAATTTATTATGTGTTTGCACAATATCTTCCATAGAACAGCTAACATCATTTGTTTCTGGACCCTTAAACGCAAAATAAAATCTAATTGTATCACTATCAAAATGCTCTAATAATTCATTCACTGTTATTAAATTTCCTTTTGATTTACTCATTTTCTCATTGTTTAAATTTACATAAGCTGAAGAAACTATATAATCAGGCAATCTATAATTATTTTTCATTGCACTAATCAAAGCTGGATATATAATCGCATGAAACGGAATATTATCTTTTCCATGAACATAATAAGTTTTTAAATTTTCATTATCATTAGACATAAATTTATCAAAATCAATTTGTCTTGAAGCTGCAACTTTACTACCGACTGATAAATAACCTAAAACTGCCTCAATCCAAACATATATCCTTTTATCTTCATAACCAGACACAGGTACTGGAACACCCCATTCTATCTGTCTAGTAGCCGCACGATCAACAAGTCCCATATCGATATATTTTTGTGCTTCTCCTACCGCATTTTTTCTCCATGTATTTTTATTTTTATCAATCAATTCCTGCAACACCTTTTCAAATTTAGTCAAAGCAAAATATAAATGTTTATTAGTTTTACAAACAGTATTAGACCCACAAATAATACACTTTTTATTTAAAACTTCAGTACTATTCAAAGAATGATTACATTCTTCACACTGATCTCCTGTACTTTTACCACCACAATATGGACAAGTTCCAATTATTTCCCTATCAGATAAAAATTTATTACATTTTTCACAATAGTCTTGCAATTCTTCTTTTTCATAAATATATCCATTATCCAACATCCTTTTAAACTGTTCCATTACATACATTTTATGATGTTCATACATAGTAGCGGAATATTCATCATATTCAAAACCAGCGTTCTTAAATGTTTTAATAAATTCATTATGATAAAAAGTTGCTATCTCACTAGGTTCAACACCTTCTTTTCTTGCTCTTTCTGTAATAGGCGTACCATGGCAATCAGACCCAGAAACATAAATAACCTCATCACCATTTTCCCTAAAATACTTAGCAAGTATATCCCCAGGTAACAAAGCTGCCAAATGTCCAATATGCAAATAATAATTAGCATAAGGCCATGCACCACCTATAAGTATATTTCTTTTTGACATAAATTCACCTCATTCATGACTTTAATTATATCAGCAATCATGCATTTTTTCAATTTATTAATAAAACATACATTAAAATACTATATAATTTTTTTAACATATTCAACGATTTTTTTGACAAAAAAACAAAATATTTGATTCAAATATTTTGCCTTAAAACTAATTTAAATAATCTTCATTTACATCATCTATTTCACTTATCACTTCATCAAGTTCTTCTTCACTCATAGTATCATCTAAAGTTTCATATTCTTCCTCATCATTATAAATAGCAATTTTTACTTTAGTATCACCAATAATTTCAATACCAAGTTCCTTTTCGACTACATACTTTATAACATTATCTTCACTACTAACTTCTACACAAGTAGGATTTTTAAGGCTCCTAATTATAATTTCAGAACTATCATTTAAATTACCATCATCTTTCAAACTTATATCAACATTATGTTCATAATTTATTCTCTTACTAGCAACATCGGTTTTTGTATTACCATCATAACTATACCAAATATTAACATCATAACTACCATTAATCTTAACTTTACCATTATTATTTTTACCACTCATTGTATGATTTATAATCCAACAACCAAGTACAGTATCGACCTCATCTTCAAGAGCAATTTCATAATTATTTTTAAAAGTTTTTTTACCCTTACCAACAATTGCTTTAGTAACAATTTCTTTAAACTTATTCACACATATCACCTAGTTTAATTTATGCAAAAAAACTAATTTATGTGCCTATCTTACTGAGCTAACACACCATCCATACTAAAACTTTTAGTATCAGTTATTCTAACTTTTACAATTTGACCTATTAACTCATTCCCACCGACAACATTAACCAATTTCATATTTTCAGTATACCCCATAACTTTATCTTCACCTTTTTCACTCTTACCCAAAACCAAAACATTTACTATTTTATCTAAGTATTTAGAGTTACCCATATTACTATACTTATTCACAACTTCATTTAACCTATTAAGTCTTTCAAATTTTACATCTTCATCAACTTGATCTTTCATAATACTAGCAGGAGTATTTTCACGAGGAGAATAAGCAAAAGTAAACGCACCATCAAACTTACACGTATTAACCAAGTCAAGAGTTTCATTAAAGTCTTCTTCCGTCTCACCAGGAAAACCAACAATAATATCAGTAGTTATACTAACACCTTCAATACTTCTAAGTTTATTATAAAGACTAATATAACTTTCCTTCGTATAACGTCTCCCCATTAATTTAAGAATCCTATTACTACCAGACTGAACAGGCAAATGAACATAAGGCATTACATTAGGCAAATCTCTAATCGCACAAACCATTTCATCGGTAAAATCCCATGGATGACTAGTAACAAAGCGTATTCTTTCAATACCAGTATCACTAACATCCTTCAAAAGATTAGCAAGAGTATAATTTTCATAAATATCTTTTCCATATGCATTCACATTTTGCCCCAAAAGAGTAACCTCTTTAAAGCCCTGTTTTTTTAGATTAACGACTTCCTCAACAATACTTTCCTTACTCCTACTCCTCTGCGCGCCTCTAGTATAAGGAACAATACAATAAGTACAAAATTTATCACAACCAAGAATAATATCAACATAAGCAGTTATATTATTACTCCTTTTAAAAGGGAATCCCTCGCAAACATCACCATACTTACTAAAAACTTCAATACTTTGTTTACCACTAGTAACAGACTCATTAATAAGTTTTATAACATCTTCTATATTATGTGTACCAAAGACAAAATTAACAAACTTATACTTATCTTTAAGTTCATTAGTAACACTTTCTTCCTGAGGCATACAACCACAAACACCAATAACCAAATCTTTTTTAGTTTCTTTCAAATGTTTAAGTTGACCCAAAAAGCCAAAAACCTTATTATGTGCATTTTCTCTAATCGCACATGTATTTATAATAACAACATCAGCATCAACATAATTTTCGCATGCAACAAAACCATTTGATTCCAAAATACCTTTAATCTTTTCAGTGTCATGCTCATTCATTTGACATCCATATGTTCTAATAAAATATTTCTTATTCTTTAAAACGCACTTTACGTCTTCATAATTATAAACATTAAATTCCTTTTTATTCCTTTTTTTAGCTTCAATCATATTTGGTAGATTCATAAACTTCACCCGAGAAGTATTATATCACAAATAAAAACTACTTTTCACTAATTTGTAATATATCTTTAATAGGTATAACTTTATTATCAATTGTTAAAACACCATCGTTAGTTTTAGCAATCAAAGTTTCCTCCCTCTTTCCATCCTTCAAAGTTAGAATAACATTAACCTTATACACAAAATTAGAAGAATTAAAAATATCATTTATCTTTTTTTGAACCAATAAATTATTAACAGCACTAGAACTATCTAACGTTTTAGAAACACTTTTACCCTTTTTAGAATAAAAAACTTCTTCATTATTAACACTTTTGCTACTTATTTTATTAACATAAACTTTAGGCAGTTTATTCATATCAATCACCTATGTTATTTTATGAAAAACATAAAAAATAGTTCTAAATAACACAAACATGTAAATACTAATACTATGAAAACAAAAAATTACAACATACTAATAATAACATGTTTTTTATTTATGATTAGTATAGGTATACTATCTATTTATAGTGCTTCAGTACTCATTGGCACTTCTTACAGTAATCTATACATAAAACAAATAACATCAATAATAACTGGAATTATAATAATGATATTTCTAATAATAATTGGAAACGAAAAAATACTAAAATATTCTAAAGTAGCTTATATAACGTCAATATTTTTATTAACAATAACGTTATTCATAGGAAAAGAAATAAACGGATCAAAATGTTGGCTTACACTAGGAGGAATAACATTCCAACCTTCAGAATTTATGAAAATCTCATTAATATTATTACTAAGCGAAATAATAGAAAAATATCATTTTAAAAACAAAAGAAACATAAAAGAAGAATTAAAACTAATTATAACAACACTGATAATAACTTTAATACCATCATTTCTAGTATTCATAGAGCCAGACACCGGTTCAGTAATAATGTACATTTTAATATGGTTAACACTATTATTCATAAGTCCACTTAGAAACAGATGGATTATAATACTAATAACATTCATAACATTACTTTTTTCATCATTCATACTGACATACATATTTTATCCAGACATACTCATAAAAATATTTAGTAGTTCAATTTTTTACAGAATTGATAGAATATTAAATTGGCAAATAAGTGAAGGAATGCAATTAGAAAACAGTTTAATAGCTATTGGTACCGGTGGATTTAAAGGAACAGGATTAACAAATACACCTATTTACATTCCAGAAGCATACTCAGACTTTATATTTCCAATATACGCGAACAACTTCGGACTTATAGGAGTAGCAACACTAATAAGTATAATAATAATATTTAATCTAATCAGTATAAACAAAATAATAAACACATCAAAAACAGTTGAAAAATATTTAATAACCGGCGTTATAATAACACTAATATTTAGTCAAATACAAAACATAGGAATGACACTAGGACTATTACCAATAATGGGAATACCCTTACCATACATTAGTTACGGAGGAAGCAGCATAATAACTTATACAATATTTATAGCATTCATAATAAATACAAACCGAAAAAAAAGTCATACTTTGTCTAAACAATTGAAGTAAAATATCTAGCGTAATATAATAAAAACATGAAAAAAATAATAACAATATCATTTGCAATATTTGCATTAATTATAATACCAATTCATTTTATAAACAAAATCAAAGAAATAGAAAAACAAAATACAATAACTAAGTATTCATACACATACAATTACACAAGCGAAGGAATTAATTTTTATAAAACAAGTAATACAAGCACATTACTAAGTTATTACGAATGCGATGACTGTGTATTACACAACATAAATACAAACATTTACTTCAAAGATGGTGTAACAATAATAAAAGATAATGATGCCTTAATAACATTTGACTTTGTAAACAACAAAACACTAAACACAAAAAAATATGAAAACAAAACATACGACTACATAAAAACATACGATGACTTTTTACTCGTTATAGAAAATGACACTTTAAAGCTGATAGATTACAAAGAAGACGACCTATTAATAATTGACAAAATAACCGAATACACCAACATCACAAGTGAATTAAAAAACAATTTATTAACAGTAAAAACAAACAATAAAACATACAACATCAATACACTAACATACGAATTAACATAATTTGGAAATTGACTAAATAGTCTTTTTTTTATATACTAGTTATAGCGAACAAAAGTTGGTGTTATATATGGAAGAAAGAAATATTATTTGTATTGATTTAAAAAGTTTTTTTGCTTCAGTTGAATGCGTAAATCGAGGACTAGACCCTGATACTACCCCACTTGTAGTAACAGACATAACAAGAGGTGAAGGTGCGATTACACTAGCAGTAACCCCATATTTAAAAAAAATGGGAGTAAAATCAAGAGGCCGAATTTTTGAATTGCCAAAAAACATAAAAATCATATATGCAAAACCAAGAATGAAACTATACCTAGAAAAAAGCAAAGAAATAATTGAAATATATTTAAACTATGTAAGTAAAGATGACATGCACATTTATTCAATTGACGAAGTATTTTTAGATGTAACAGATTATTTAAAACTTTATAAAATGACAGATTACGAACTAGCACTAAAAATAAAAGAAGATATATTTAATAAAACCAAAATAAAAAGTAGCGCTGGAATAGGACCAAATCTATTTTTGGCAAAAGTCGCAATGGATGTGGAATCAAAACACAATGAAAACGGAATAGCAAAATGGACAAAAGAGGATATAAAAACTAAATTATGGAATATAACTCCACTTGATAAAGTATGGTCTATAGGGACGAAAACAATGAAAAAATTAAATTCATTAGGCATATATAAACTTGGAGATATTAATAAATATGATATAAATTTTTACAAAAAAAGATTTGGTATTTTAGGAGAAGATTTATATTTACACGCGAATGGTATTTATTTCAGTAAAATAAGTGAAAAAGAAGAAATAAAAAATAAAAGTTATGGAATAAGTCAAATACTATACAAAGACTACAACATAGAAACAACAAAACTAATTATAAAAGAAATGTGTTCTAAAATAGCAAAACGTTTAAGAGAAAACAAAAAAAATTGTATGTTATTATCATTTGGAATATCATATTCAAGGGTTATAGGAGGTGGTTTCCACCATTCAAAAAAACTTGACAGCGAAACAGATGATGAAGAAACACTATACAAAATATGTATAAGCATATATGAAAACTATGTAGAAGATTTACCAATAAGAAAAATATCAATTGCAGTTGGAAAAATTTCAGACAAGTTATATAAACAACTAAACCTATTTGAAGAAAACGAAAAACAAGAAAATAACGAAAAACTTATAAAAGGATTAGACGAAATTGCAAAAAGATTTGGTGACAATGCAGTTTTAAGAGCATCAAGTTTATTAGATTATTCAACTATTAAGAAGAGAAATAACACTTTAGCTGGGCATAATAAAGAATAAGGTGATCTTATGCGCAAAATGATTAAATGGAAGCCATTTAACACAATTCCTGAAATGAGTAAAATAATAGATGAAATTGAAGAAAAGAAAACAAAACAACCTCTTCCAATAATGATGCAAGATTTAACAGAAAGCATAAATTACAATATAAAGGAAGCAATACACGATAACAAAAAAATTGAAATAAAATATTTTAAACAAGGATTTTTAAAATACGAACACGGATATATAGAAAAAATTGATACAAACAAAAAATATATCTTAATAAACAATACAAAGATATATTTTAAATACATTATTAATGCAAAGATTTAAAAGATCTAGAAAATCCAATATCTGATCTTAAATCATCTATAGACAAACCATGGGGAAATTTAATACTTTTCCACTTATTATATTCATCACTATTCCAAATTTCAGCATAATCTCTCATACCCGTCCAAGTCATTACCGGAGTAACACTATTTTCCCTTATAAAACTTGTAGGCAATACAATTCTCCTTTGAGCATCCATTTTACAAGAAAATGTAGACGAATAAATACCTCTCCCATAATTTTCACGAAGTTGATCCGATTTACCACTTAAAAAACTTTCAACCAAAATTTCAAAATTTTCTGGAGTACTAACTAATATAAACTCTTTTAAATTTGTTAAAAACAAAATCTTAGACTTAAATTCACTAGCAAAAGCACTAGGAACAAATAATCTGTTTTTTGAATCTAATCTACTATCATATTTTCCTAATAACACAACAAAACCTCCTCATGAATCAAAATTATACCATAATTCATTAAATATGTCAAAAAGTGTAAACTAAAAAAAATATCTTGCATTATATAAAAATACAAAATATAATTACATTGAAAGCATATTAGGTAAAGGAGGATAAAAAATGAAAAAATATCTAATAATCTTACTAACTTTTGGAATGTTTTTTGTAACTGGATGTGGAAATAGTTCTGGAACACTAACTTGCACAAAAACAGAAATGAGCGAAGATGGGTATAGTACCAATACTACTATGGTGGTAACTTATGCAGACAAAATAGTTACTAAAGTCGAACAAACTAGTATCGAAGAAATGGAAGCAGATTTTGTTGATACATCTATTTATTTTAGTCAATTACTAGCAGAATCATTAAATGAAATAGACGGTTATAATATAACATTTGAAAAAGAAAATGACATGGCTGTTAGAATTGTAACTACAATTGATTATACTATATTAGATAGTGAAAAAATAAAAGAAACATTTGGAAGTTCATACAAAGAAGACGCTTTATACTCACTTTCAAACATCACTATAGAAGATTTTAAAGAAACTCAACTAGACGGATATACTTGCAAATAAAAATTTAAACGACTTAACAAAAGTCGTTTTTATGTGCTTAAAAATATATTTATATTTAAACTAATATCAAGATAAATTTAAGTAATTTTTAAGTAATTTGAAACATTCAACAATGAAAAAAGCCCATAAACACGGGCTTTGCGGTCATTTTGGTGGAGAATGTGGGACTTCCCAAAATATGTTTTATTTCATTCTTTTACCTATTTTACCGTACTTCTTCTTACTTTATATTACTAATTTTTACTACATTTAACTTAAATTTAAGTAATTTTTAAGTAATGAAAAACAACGAAAATAAACATATTGTTTGTCGCACTATCCAGTGCGACAACAATTTACTTGATAGTAAGCACATAACTCCGACAAATAAAAAGCTTTACAATATAAAATTAGTAGAATGTGGCGATTATATACAAATATATTTTTATAATAGTAAAAAACTTAAAAGTGTAAAAGAAAATGATGAATTTAACTTAATCAAAAAAAATATTAGTAATAATTGTGAAAATAATGATAATAATAAAATCTTTTTAAACGATGAAAACAATTCAATAGATAAGAACATTGAAATGCGAAGTATTATAAGAAGTAAATTACAATGTCAAAGAATTGCTAAAACAAACATGAAAGAGTGGAAATCATTTATAACATTAACATTTGGCGATAATATTACTAACGTAAAACTTGCAAATAAACAATTTCAATATTATAGAGATAAAGTTAAACGAGTAAAAAAAGATTTTAAATATTTATGCATCCCTGAATTTCAAAAACGTGGAGCAGTTCATTACCATTTATTAACTAATATTCCTTGTAATAGTAATTTAATACCAAAAAGAATTTTAAAAAATTTATATAATCCCATAAATAATACATGGAAAAAATTAAACTATTATGATTTAAAATACTGGAACAATGGATTTTCAAGCGCCGAGATTATTACTGGAGAAGTAAAAAAAATTATAGGTTATATTGCAAAATACATGACCAAAAATATTGATAATCGCCTATTTAATCATCATAGATATTTTTATAGTCAAAATTTACAAAAACCAAAGGAAAGTTTTATAAATATAGATAAAAAAATTGAAAAAGAATATTTAACAAAAAAACTTAAAAATAAAACTATTATATATGAAAATGACTATTTAAACCCACTCACAAATGAAATTATAAATTTTCAAGAATTAATATAACTATTTTTCATCATTTCTAAAAAGATAATAAATGAAAGCTAAATTAATAATTCCTCTATCATATAAACCTAAACATTTATAGAAAATTGAAAAAGCTTCTAATTCCCCTATTTTATTTTGTTTGTAATCATCTACAACTTTATTTAAATCTATTTCATTTTTAGAATTACAATATCTTTTATATAATTTTTCACTTGAACCTAAAAATTCAAAATCTTGCAAATTATTAAGTAATTCAACATCAAAACCTTCATAATTACAAGCTTTTAATAATTTTACAATTGATATATCAAGAGTTTCACTAAGATTAAATAGTATAAATAGATTAGGTTTTTGCACTTCTCCACTCTCTATTCTTGATATAAGAGAATTGTCTACATTTATTTTTTTTGCAAGTTCTCTTTGTGAAATATTTAATTTATTTCTTTTTTCTTTTATTAAATCGCTTAAATTATTCATAATTATTACCTACTTACTAAATAAAATAATATCATAAAAACTACGTATAATCAAACTAATAATAAAAGTGTTGACACATTCAACAAACAATGATATATTTATCTTGTTGAAGAATTCAACAGAAAGGAGAAGTAATTATATGAATTATCAAGAATTATTTAATTTAATATCAAAGCCATGGGCAAGCGTAAAAGACATAAAAAAAATTGCTAATTGTGGTAGAGATAGAGCATCTAAAATTAGAGATACTATTATTCTAGATATTATTAATAATGGCAAAAACATACCTATTGCACGAGAAAAGATTGTACCTATGGAAAATGTTATAAGCTATTTAAATCTAAATTTAGATTATATTTTTACAATGGCTCAAAAAGAAAAGCTAATACAAGTTTGTAAATAGGCAATTGGAATATCGCACCCGCTACATAAGTATGCGGGGAGAATATGCCGAGAAAACTATTTACAAACAATACACAATTATAATGGTATTGCAAAAATGAAATTAGAATAATTCATTTTTGTTATATATCATGGAAAGGACACGTTATGAAAAATACAAACAATATACAAGTCACAAATCTAAATATTGAAGAAATTAATCTTTATGTAATAAATGAATTATTGAATAGCATATCTTATTTAGAAATTCCACTAAACTTTAAAAATACATTAGATAATCTTATTTTTGACATAGAAAATTATCTTTTTCCACTTCCTAATTCATTAAGACAAAAAGATGCCTATAATCAAAAATGGACTGTTACAACATTTTTTTCTAACAAATAATAGGTGTATGGCTGTATATAAAAACAAAAATACGTGGTTTTTCCGTACTTATGTTACTGATAATTTAGGACATAGAAAACAAATATATAAAAGCGGTTTTGCATCAAAATCTATTGCAAAATTGGAAGAACAGCAATATATTTTACAATATAAAAAAATAGTTGGAGAAAATATCTTATTTAGTGATTTATACGAACAATATAAAACATTTAAAAGTCAAACTATTAAACCGCAGTCTTTTATAACTATTTGTAATAAAATTGAAAATCATATTTTGCCCTATTTTAAAGATTATAAAATAAAAGAAATAAATCATATAGTATATATAAATTGGAAAAAATACATTTTACAAAAAAAATATTCTTTTAAATATATGTCTAGTTTACATATTTGTATGGTTAACATCTTGAATTATGCTATGCAATATTTTGGATTAGAAAATAATGTGGCAAGTAAAACTGGAAATTTTATTAATATAAATGCTATAAAAAAATATGACTATTGGACTTTTGAAGAATTTTACACATTTATAAATAAAGTTAATGAAATAGAATATAAAGTTTTATTTCGTGTACTATTTTTTACTGGCATGAGATTAGGAGAATGTTTAGCACTTAATTGGGAAGATATCAAAAGCGATTATATAAGTATTAATAAAACTATCGCACAAAAAGTAAGAACTAATGGAAACTATATAGTTACTACACCAAAATCACTATCTTCAAATAGAGTTATCAAATTAGACAAAGAAACAATTTATAATTTAAATTTATTAAAAAGATTTTATAGTCAATTTATAGGCTTTAATAATAACTGGTATATCTTTGGTGGTATTAAGCCACTAGCAACAACAACTATTTCAAGAAAAAAAAATTACTATTGTGATTTAGCAAAAGTAAAAAGAATAAAAATACACGAATTTAGACATAGTCATGCAAGTTTATTAATATCAAAAGGAATACCAATTACCATGATAAGCGCTAGATTAGGACATAGAGATGTATCAATGACATTAAAAGTTTATTCTCATTTAATACCACATGATGAAGAAAAAATTATCAACTTAATTAATCAAGTTGAAGAAAGGAATTAATACTACTTTAAGTAATTTTAAGTAATTTTTAAGTAATTTTTAAGTAATTTGAAACATTCAACAATGAAAAAAGCCCATAAACACGGGCTTTGCGGTCATTTTGGTGGAGAATGTGGGACTTGAACCCGCGACCCCCTGCGTGCAAGGCAGGTGCTCTAGCCAACTGAGCTAATTCCCCAAAATGGTAGGCACTTGATATTAATCAAGCATAAAGAGTGTATCATATTATAAACGAGTATGTCAAGACTTTTCTGAAAGTAAATAAGAAAAAATAGCCATACTTAATTTTAAAGAATCATGCCTAATCATATTATTTTGAAGTTGAAAAAAGTTAGAGGCTATAACCTTAGTATCAGTTAAATTTTCAAAATCAACAATCACTTGATCCTTTTGTTCCTCATTAGCATATTTATCAAGCAATTTCTTAGGAATATTTTTATTATTAACCAAAACAGTATGAATTTTTTTTGTACCCAAATAACTATTCAGCAAACTAACATGATCACTAACTTTAAAACCATCAGTCTCACCAGGCTGTGTCATCATATTGCAGACGTAAATAATATTAGCATTAGACTTATCAATTTCATCTATTACACTTTTACATATTAAATTAGGAACAATACTTGTAAAAACACTACCCATGCTTAATATTATTAAATTTGCCTCTCTAATAGCTTTAAGAGCCAAAGAATTTATCTCAGGTGTATCCTTATAAAAAACCTCTTTTATTTTCTTATCACTTTCAGTAATATTATGTTCTCCCTCAATAATAGAATCATCTTCCATTCTACCCATCAAAGTCACATTATCTTCCGTCAACGGAACTACTTTTCCTCTTAAATTAAGAACTTTTGACAAAGCTTCTACTCCGTCACTCATATTACCGGTTATATTTGAAGCAGCAGTTAAAAGCAAATTTCCAACAGTATGTCCATTCAAATCACTCGTAGTATTAAACCTATAATTAAGCAATTTTTCCACCAAAGGCTCAGTTTCTGACAAAGCAACTAAAACCTGTCTAACATCGCCAACCGCAGGAATATTAAACTCATCTCTCAATCTACCAGTACTTCTACCATCATCACTTACAGAAACAATCGCAGTAATATCAACCGGAAACATTTTTAATCCTTTTAACAAAGTAGAAAGTCCAGTACCCCCGCCTAAAACAACAACTTTTTTATTCATAAATCCCCCTATTTAACATAATATTCATAATATTCATCAAAAGTCAGACCCTTATCATGAATTTGAAGTGCCGCATTTCTTCCAACATATCTAAATCTCCAATTATTAGCTTCAAATCCAGTAATATCCTCTTTACCCTCTTCATATCTTAAAATAAAACCATACTTATAAGCATTACTCATCAACCACTCATGTTCAGCACTCATTGTAACATCCTCTACCTTTTTATTATAAGGTTCAATATCAACCCCAAGACCAGTTTGATATTCAGAATGTCCAGGTCTAGCCACAAATTCATCTGCCTCACTAGTACTATAAGAACTCTTATAATTATTATATGTTTCTTCTTGGTCAGCATAACTTCTATAACCTTGAGTAACTACCAAAGTAAAACCATCATCCCTAGCAGCATCTAATAAACCAATCAAATCATCATACATACTAGTACTAACATATTTATTTGCATAAGCATACGTACTAGAAACCAACACAAGTTCAGGTTCATAATCACTAGGCAACCCATAAAACTTATTAACGATCATCAAATTTCCTTTAGAAACATCAGTTTCTTCGACATCTTCATACCAATCCCTATTCGCACCGACATTAACAACAGCAATAACTTTATCAATAGAAGCACCACTATTATTATTACTATATTCCATATACTGATCTAATTTATCAAAATCAAAATATTCCTCATTTAATAATTCTATATATTTTGAATCATATTCTTTATTTAACAAAATATCCAATTGAGAACTATCTAATTTTTCTTTTAAAACAGAAATCTCATCTAAACTATACCCTATTTGTCCAAACTTATATTCATAAGTTTCCTTTTCTTTTTTATCATCCGCATATTTCTTAAAACCAAAAACAATAACTAAAATTATTATTAAAATTAAAACTATAGCTATAACTACTTTTTTAATATTTAACTTTTTAACAGTCATATCTTATCTCCTTATGATTAATTATAGCAAATTTTCAAATTTTTAACAATATAATGTATAATTATATTGGTGATAAAATTATGACAAAATTGTTAAGTGGAATTGAATGCAGAAATAAACTTAAGGAAAAATTAACAAAAAAAATAAACAAAATAAAAGAGAAAATTACCATAACTGTAATAAGTGTTGGAAATGACGAAGCAAGTAAAATTTACATTAAGAATAAAATAAAAGAATGTCAAAGTGTAAACATAGAATGTCAACATTTACATTTTGAAAAAACAACAACGAATGAATTAATAAACCTAATTACAAAATTAAACAAAGACAAAAATATAACTGGAATACTAGTACAATTACCACTACCTAAAAACATAGAAGAAAATAAAGTTATAAACACAATAGATTACAAAAAAGACATAGATGGATTAACAAAATCAAACATTGCAAAACTTTATTCAAATCAAAAAGGAATTATTCCATGCACTGCAAAAGGAATCATAGATTTATTAGAATATAATAAAATAGAGATAGAAGGGAAAAATATCACAATAATCGGAAGAAGCAACTTAGTTGGAAAACCATTAACTTTAGCACTATTAAACAAAAACGCTACAGTTACTACATGCCATTCAAAAACAAAAGATTTAAAAAAACACACAAAAAAGGCGGATATAATTATTGTAGCAGTTGGCAAACCCAATTTAATTAAAAAAGAAATGATTTCAAAAAATAGTATAATAATAGACGTCGGAATTAATAGAATAAACGGAAAAATTTCTGGAGATATAGATAAATCAGTTTACAAAAAATGTAAAGCTATAACACCAGTTCCAGGAGGCGTAGGACCTATGACAGTCTACGAAGTTTTATCAAATACGCTAGAATGCTACGAATTACAAAAAAACAAGAAATAAAAATTTTCTTGTCTTTTAAATATTTCTAGTTCTATCTTTAATTGCAGCTAAAACTAACTTAGTAAATTCATCAAAAGCAATATTTTCAGTTTCATTTACCCCATATTTACGAACATTAACAAAATTACTTTCTTTTTCATTGTCACCTATAACTAAAGTAATTGGAATTTTTTTTGTTTGACTTTCTCTCATTTTATATCCAAGTTTTTCATCCCTATCATCTACTTCAGCTCTTAAACCCAAATCTAACAATTTATTTTTTATAGATAAAGCATAATCTAAATGATAAGTATTATTAACAGGAATAATATTTATTTGTACAGGGCTTAGCCATAAAGGAAATGCACCAGCATAATGTTCAATTAAAATTCCAATAAATCTTTCAATAGATCCATAAATAACCCTATGAAGCATAATTGGCTCACGTTTTTCACCATGCTCATCAATATAGAATAACTCAAATCTTTTTGGTAACTGCATATCCAATTGAATTGTTCCACACTGCCAAGGTCTACCCAAAGAATCATAAACCTTAAAATCCAATTTAGGTCCATAGAAAGCCCCATCACCAGGATTTAATTTATATTCTTTTCCGGCATTCAAAACAGCATTTTTAAGAGCTTCTTCAGCCTTATCCCAAACACTAATTTCTCCAATAAACTTATCAAGTGGTCTAGTACTAAGTTCAATAGAATAACTAAGGCCAAAAACAGCATACATTCTATCAATAAACTTAATTAAATTAATTACTTCACTTTCAATATCTTCTTCTTTCATGAAAATATGAGCATCATCTTGAGTAAAAGTTCTAACTCTAAATAAACCACTTAATGCCCCACTTGCTTCATGTCTATGTACAAGCCCTAACTCACCTATTCTAAGTGGTAAATCTCTATAAGAATGTAAACTATTTTTATAAACTAACATTCCACCAGGGCAATTCATAGGTTTAATAGCAAATTCCCTACCATCAATTTCACTAGTATACATATTATCTTTATAATTTGCCCAGTGGCCACTTAATTCCCAAAGTTCTTTACTCAACATAGTTGGAGTTTTAATAAATTTATAATTTTCTTTCGTATGTTCCTCATACCAAAAATTTTCAAGAATATTTCTAATTATCATGCCATTTGGCAACCAAAAAGGAAAACCAGGACCAAAATCACTAATCATAAACAAATCAAGTTCTTTACCCAATTTCCTATGATCACGTTTTTTTGCCTCTTCTAAGAA
>CALVQQ010000004.1 GCA_944358255.1 uncultured Bacilli bacterium
AAACGTTCTTTATATTTTGTCTCCCTACTTTTAGCTTGCAAATTTGAAATTGTTCTAGAAAATACAATTAATTGTTCTTGTTTACGTTCTTGCTTACCCAATCCTAATCTATAAAGCAAACGCATCATTCTCATAGAATCTCTAACAGGATACTTTATCGCAAAAGCCATATACGGATCTATTGACGAGTCACCAGCATCTATACTAGCTATCAATTCCCTCAGTCCCTCTTTAAATATTGGGGGAGCATCATTAACAGACTTAGTAATTGCAACAGGAACCGTATAATGTTGTATCAAAATTTCCAAACTTTTCAAATAGTATGGAAGTAACAAATTAATCTCATGCAAATGTTTTTTATAATAACTTTTTAAATTAGAATATCCTGACTTAAACATTAAATACGAACCCGCAAGAGCAAAAATTAAGTTTAAAAATGAAATTTTTGATATAAACAAAATAACCAAAATTAATAATACAAATAGACTATTTCTTATGCGTATTTCAAATAATTTTTCAGCATCAGCAGTATCACCATACTTAGCTGCCACCAAAAATTCATAGTCATCTTCTTTTAATAAATTAAACGCTTTTTTATTATCTTTAATAAACTTATTTGAATCAATCTTACCATTAACAATAAACACAGTTATCATTAATACGCCAAATATAAAAATCTCAATCATTATTCAGCCCCCACATCTTCATTATAATATTTTTCGCCGTTTAATAGGAAATACGAATTTACCACGATTACAGCATGTAACAGCAAATTAACATACCACAAATCAATTAAATCCATATAACTTTCAACACCCAATAAATATTGAATTAAAGCCACTAAGAAATATAAACATATTCCAAACGTTATAAACTGTTTATGAAATTGTTGTCTATCAAGTCTATCACGATATACACTTTCAACCAACATATCAATATCTTGTGACATACCTTCTAAAGCTTCACCACTATCTTTAGATCCTTCTTTTGTTATTTGTAAAAACAATTGATGCATATTCTTTACAACATAAAATGGATATTTCTCATTCATGAATTGAATAGAATCATCTATTGTTCCATTTGAATATGACATTTGTATCATTTCAGAAACGTCACTTAACACAGGATCTTCTAATACTCCGGAATCTCTCACACCTTCCAATGCTTTTACAAAAGACTGAGTAGTGTTAAATTCCATAATAACATTTGTCGTATAAACCTGAATTTGTTCAAAAATAAATTCACTATAAACTTTATTGCATCTTAGATAAGCGAGATATGGTATAAATAAAACTGCAATTACAGCATAAAATATTGCTATAATTAAACTATAAAAATACAAATATGAAATCACGCCAGCTCCACCTGCAAATATCAAAGCTTGAATAGCATATTGTCGCGGTGTATACTCTTGCCCTAGTTCTTTAGTTTTTTCCCTTACCATTTTAAAAGAATATGGAGCATATTTATTATAAGCATCAGCAAAAGCTTTAGAAATAAATTTATAGAAACTTCCTCCAGTATTCATGCGGTAAACTACCATGAACAATATTAAAAAGCCAGCAATAAAAATTTCCAAAACGTAGCCCATTATTTACCTCCTTTATCATTACAATACTTCATAATTTTTCTGTGATGTTTCCCTTAAAACTTGAGAGTTTTTTATAAATGTTTCCTCAGGCAAATCTATACCCTGAGCGCTCAAATAATCTAATAATTGAGAAGTAGGATTATTATAATGTTCAGTACCATCCATATCTTTTATATACAATACATTAGATTTAGCCTCATTATTTTTATCTATATAAAACTCTACTACTTCAACTATTTCACGTTGAAACCTATTATATTTTTTTGACATATAACCTTTAATATGAACTCCTAAATGTATATATCTATGAATACTTTTTAAAAACTGATCTATATCCAAATTAGTTTCCAATAATGAATACATACGCATAGGAATACTACTTGCCTTATCAGAGTGTATTGTTGATATTATATTATGTCCACTACTAATTGAGTTACGTACGGCCATAACAGCCTCAGCGCTACGAACCTCAGAAAGTAAAATCCATCGTGGATTTTGTCTCATACATGCTACTAATATGTCACTATAACTAGCTATATTGTTTGTTTTTAATGCAACAATATCTCTATGTGGAAAAATTTTATCTAAGTGCAATTCCAAAGTATCCTCTATAGTAATAACTTTTTCATTTTCCTTTGTATGGCTTGCTAAATATTTAACCAGTTCAGTCTTACCACTACCTGTTTCACCAGAAATCATAATATTACAATGCCCTTCTACACATTTAAACAAAAAGTCATGAATTTGTAATGAAACATAATTTTCGTTTAATAATTTTTCCTTATTTAACCTAATTTTAGCCGGTGTCTTACGAACTAAGCAAGCGATCCCATTAGTAGCTATACTTTCATGAATAAAATTTAAACGTAACTCTGCACTTTCGGCGTCCAACATAGGATGAGCCATATTAAATGTCTTACCCATAACATTAGAACATTGAAAAGCCATTTTTTCTATTAAAGCATTGTTTATTTCTGGTCTTTCAACTTTGTAAACACCTTGAGACAAAGACTTAACCCAAACTTGCCCATTATTTGTATAAGAAACGTCCGTTATATCATCATTATCCAAAAATTCTTTTAATGGACCAAAATCTATTTGAGAAAAAATAGCATCATCCATAACAACACCCTTTCTATATTATTATTCTTACTCTTCGTTTTCGTCTAAATTATCATCCAAACTTGGCAATTGTTGATCAGGAATAACAACAGTTTGACTAAGAATAAAATCTTGTATATATTCACTGCTAACAACTGTAGCACCAGGATTTTGTGAATAATCTTTATTTCTTGGAACAGGAATTATTTCTCCACTTAAATATGACGCTTTTCTCAACAATAGATGCAATTCTTCAGGTACGGCAAATATCAAAGAAGATGGTGCTTTTAACTCTGCGCTATTTTCAAAAACATGATTTCCTGAACTATCTTTAACAGCTAATACCTCTATGCTTTCAATTAATTTACCTAATAATAATTTACCTGTTTCATCATTTGCTGCGTAATACAAATCAATATAGTTTCCAGGAAAAATTGAATTTCCATAAGTTGTCTCTGTCGTAACTGGCAAACTAACAACTGTATAACCATCTGGAATATCTGCCCAAGCTGAATCTGGCATTTGGCTCCAAGTGACCAAAGTAGACTTATAAAATACACTTCCCATTGGTATAACTGTATTATAATTTGCATAATAACCAATGACATCATTTACATCTGTTATTGTATTATTAGTCAACATATTTCTTGGAATTTCAACATATCCAACCATATCTTGAGTTATTTCAGTCCTAGGTTGTATCTCAACCTTTGCATATGGAACTCTTACAGGACTAGTTATCTGATTTATTCTATAATTATAACCAAAATAAATTACCAGTATTGCTCCTAATACACATAAAATAGTTACGGTATTTTTATTAGAAAAGAACCTTTTAACCCCAACTAAAAACTTTTTCATATCTTCCTCCTATTATATTTATTAT
Source organism: uncultured Bacilli bacterium (assembly GCA_944358255.1). Taxonomy (GTDB): domain Bacteria; phylum Bacillota_I; class Bacilli_A; order RF39; family UBA660; genus CALVVN01. The sequence continues at coordinate 3,579 of CALVQQ010000004.1, forward strand.
TATAAAACAAAAATACTTTAAAATCAATTTTAATTTTAAAGTATTTTAATAATTTAAATTTAACAATTTGGACAACCATTTGGCCAAGCAGATTTTGAATATTTTGCTTCCATAATTTCAGATAATATAGTAACAATACCAAAATCTACAACTTCATCTGAATTAACTGTATATTTTCTTGTTGCAGTACTAATTCTAACAGTAGCTTTTGGTGGGGTTTCATATATTTCATAAAACTCAAGTTTATAATCTTTATTAGCACTAACACTTTCTGCAAACCTTCTAGTAAAATTTTCAACAAATTTTTCTTCAATAATTCTTATTTCACCAGTAGATCTATAGATACCATAATCCACTGAATCAATCATTGCGGCTTCCATTACTTCCTTCATTAAATAATAATCTTCTTCAGAAGTTGAAGTCATATCCTGAACAATAAGCAATACAACTATAATAAATAGTCCAAGCATAATAATTAAATAAGTCCAATAAGATTCTTTCATGAACATCACCTTCCATATTTATAGTAGTTATTATAATCATCAGTTGTTTTATTTCGTCCTAATGATAAATCAACATTATAAGCATAATCACTACCCCTACTAATTGTCGTCAAGAAATTACTTGTACAATTAAGAGAGGAATCGCAACTTATTGAATAATCCATATAATCAGTATAATTGTTATAATTTTTTATATTTCTTATATTCATAGGTGATAATTCAATAACATATTGTGGTTGTTTACTAGTCCAAATATTATCTCCCAAATTCTGTATTGCTGATATAACATTTGCCGCATTTTGCCAATTCATTCCCTTTACCCTATTAGTAGGAAATAAATTAGTCAAATCTACACTTCTCACAACCATTCCAAAACTAATTTTTCGATCACCTGGGTTGCCCATATCATCGCAATTTTCAACTCTAGGATCACATTCTAAATTATCACAATTTTCTATACTTGGATCACATTCAAACATAGTTGTCTCATTAATAACTTCAAACGAGCAAATAAACTCTTGGTCAGAAAATTTTATATTTTGCGGTCTAGTGGCTGCTCCTATATTTGAAATATCAACATGAACATAATAATCTCCATTTTCTTTGTTCAATGTAACAGGATAAATATAACTATCTAAACCAATCCAATAACCTTGTCCGTTTGTTACTGGGCTAACTATTCCAGTATATAATTGTGTATAAAACAATGCACTTTGCCAAAAATGTTGTTCTTTACTAGTTGTCAAATTAACAGCATTATTATCAGGAACTACCGTAAGTTTTATTTCACAATAAGCGCCTGTTTCAGAACCATAACATTTTAAACGTCTTAAATCCCTTTTTGTTGATAACTGATCTACAATTTGAGGCTCGGATGAACAAGATGGACATATAGATTCAAGATCGCAATCCTTACACCAAGCTTGTGTTACTGCATGTTGAATAGGTTTATCCGATGCAATTTGAATCATTGGGCTATAATCATCCTCATAATCTATATCAACAATTGAATAAAAATCATAATCATTAACTAATTGATAATATGCCGTGCTGCTCTCACTAAAACCATATTTATAAGTCCCAGCGGCAACTGATACATAATATTCTTCAGGCTTATATGTAAAATCACTATATTCTAGTAAATTACAATTTTGTATATCCATCAAAAGTTTTTCTCTTTTTTCTAATGCTGCTTTATATGTATTAACAGCTGCGTTATAACTACTAATTATAACTGCATTGGTTGGTGGGGTAATTGTTATATTACAATAAGAAGAGCAAGCATTAGCATCACATGTAGCTGAACCACTTGTATGAACCGCATTAACGGTAGTGCTTCCCGCATTTATATCTGTCTCATTATATGGGAAAGGTCCTGATCCATTAGTTCCCCAATACCATACTTCATACTCTTTAGTACAGCTAACATCAGTTAAATCATTCCCACAGCAACTAGAATTAGACCCATCACTCTCACAAGAAGAACAACACCCTGAGCAACAACTTTCATCGGTACAATTTTCAGTTAAAATCTTTTTCTCATATTCAGATATATGATTATATAAAGTTTCCCACTTTTTTAAATTATTCCAAGCCGAAACGATTGCTTTGTCTGCCTCCAAGTAATCCTCTTCCCATTCTTCATATTTTATTTCTGGAGCCGTACATTGCCTTGTCCCATAAATTACTGTACTTAATTTATGCATAGTAGAAATTCGACTCGCAACATCATATTTAAATTGCCTTCCTGCAATAACTTCTGTCTTGTCCATAAATGTAAATTCAATTTCTTCTCTACAATAAAGTTTACAATATTTTTCGTTTAATCCTACTTTACTTGTGTAATCATAAATACTTTGTTTATTTTTATCACAAGCGTTAGCTATTGTACACATTTCTGGATCTTCTACTGTTCCTTCATTTCCTTCATCACATGAAAGAGGCAAATTATTTTGTATTGACATATCTGGACAACATTTATTTTCAGGACTATCATCATCATCATCGTCATCGTCATCATCATCACACCATTCATAATCAATGGGAAATTTATTACCAATAGGCTCATTATCATAACTAATAAAATATTGATTTGAAGCACCACCTGGTTTATATCGTTGTAAAGATCCTAAAGTATACCTAGCATCCTCAAAATATAAATCAAAATTCATTCCTACACACTCTTCTTCATCAATAATATTAATAGTAAGTTTTATTTCGCAACCAGAATCACAATTTTCAATAGTTGCAGTAACAGGATACCCAGATATTGTTTCCGGAATATTAACATCTGTACTTGAATTAAAGTTTGTATTTATAGTAAAAGTTACATCACCATTTTCTCCACGAACAGTATCACCCATTTCAACTTGCGGCGTCCATTGTTCTTTTGCCTCTGTTGACATAGCTTTCTTAAACAATTCAATACCAGCTTTTAAATTTTCACCTTCTTCGCCATCTGCATACAAAACATTTACACACTCAGTTTGATTTCCGAAAGAATCCGTACAATACTTTCTATTATCAACATTATATCCCCAGTTCATGACAGCACGTGCAGTATTCTGATAAATAGACGCTCTCACTGTTATCCCAGTTTCAGAATTATACCAACCATCTGAACCGCTCATTTCACTAGAAGCATCTACTGAATAAGCAGAAAACAATCTTAAAGCTGTCTCAGTAGCGCGATATGAATAATTATTTGAACGTGATTCAGCAACAATATATGCTAACCCGCATGCATATGTAAAATTTTCATCACAATTAGAAATATCTAATGTTTCATCCTCATAATATATAGTTCCACCAGGAGCTGCTCTACCAGGGTGAATACAATATGCGTCTGAATCTCCTATTTTATAAGATGCTGAATAAACACTAACTTGATTCCCATAATAATCCTTATAATAAATACCACTATTAGAAGTACCACCCGTAGTAGTGATATATGTCTGGTTACTTGCCCTAACTAATTTACATGGGCAAAAAGATAATAAAATTAATAAAACAATTACAACATATTTTTTCAATTTTTATCACTCCTCTTTGCCTTATACGAATAAATAACAACACCATAAACTACAGAAACGACAACAACTGGAACCAAAACATATAAATAATATTCCTTAATTCCATTCCATAATTTTTCCCAAAAAGGTGCTTCATTGACTTCATTATACTCTTTTAATTCTTCATAGAATTCTTCATCAGTTTGTTCTTCATCATCAGCAGGTTCATAAAAAGGATCGCACTTTTCATAATCTGGATTTTGCTCACAAGCAACATATCCATATCTTTCATTAAATTTTTTAGTACTTACTTCTATTTCAGCTAAAACTTCATCGTTACAACCCTCTTCAGTTGAATACACACTAACCACATAATTAACTTTCTCATATATATACCAGTGTTCTATTTCTATTACACCATTTTCAGAATCATCATAAGTATAAGTGGTAGTAGTTTCATTATCATCCTCATAAACTTCAACATATAAATCTGGAGTTAAATTAGAAATCTTAATAATGTAATAAATTAAATCTTCCGTCTGCGGAATTGCATCTACATCTACATTTTTTGCATTTAACAAAACCTCATCAGTACACTCTGCAAAACAAGTTGAAATATTTAAAGTTAAAATACAAAAAAGACACAGAACATAAATAACTTTTTTCATCTTACACCTCTACTATATTAAAATTATAACATAAATTTAAAATATTACAATTTATGTTTTACTTTTCTAAAAAAAACATTAAAAATTGAAATACTTATTACAAAACTAATTACAGAAACAAGAATCTTAAAAAAATATTCCTGAAAAAAATTCATTACAAATTCATACCATTTTTCATCCACAGTTTTATTACCATCGTCCTGCTTATCAGACAAAGTATATTCATAATTTTTTAATATTAAAAGAAAAGTTTCATTAGAAATCTTATAATCTAAAAACCTAGAATTACATATATCTAAATCTTCATACCCCTTACACAACACGCTTCCATAATATCTATTAAAATAAGGAACGCTTACATATATAACCCTTAAATATTCATTGTAACATTCATTATAAACCGTTGAATAAACATCAAGAGACAACCTAGTCCCCGGTTCAATATTTTCAATAACAATTTTATTATTTTCTGGATAATATGCATAATCGTTATTTCGAATTTCTAATTTATCATTTACATTCATTAAAGTAATTGTAAACAAACCGCTAGCCTCATTATACTCATAATTGTAATCAATATAACTTGATAAGGCATTCAATTCATATTTTTCTAAATATGTGCACTCTGCAAAAACAATTCTAGGAATAACTAAAAGCACTAAAAATAAAAGTAATTTTTTCACTTTGTCACCTACCATAAAAATTATAACATAATTTAAAAAATTAACAAATAAAAAATTGAAAAATAATAATTTGTGTGATAATATCTAATTAGAATAAGAAGGAATGATAATTATGTTCGATAAAATTGAGATGATAAGCAAGAATTTCGCAATTGTAAGCTTAAATCATTCACAAGAACTAATGAAGGACTTATTAAATGTCCACGTAGTATTTGAAGATAAAGATAAAAAAATATTAGGCGAAGTTGAGGAAATTAATAAAGACAATTTAAAAATTAATTTTTTAGGAGAACTTACCAGCGATAATTTTATTGGCGGAATCATAAAAAAACCAAGTCTTGATGCCAAAATAAGAGTCATTTCCGAAAAGGAATTAAAAATCATTGTAGGTAAAGACAAAGAAAGTTTAACATTAGGTGTCAGTCCATTATATAAAAACTATCCGTTAAAAGTTGATTTAAATGATATGTTTTCAAATCATACAGCAATTTTTGGTAACAGCGGTAGTGGTAAAACATATGGAATTTGCCGTATTTTTCAAAACTTGTTTAGTAACCCAACCGACTTACCATATAAAGCAAACATTTTTATATTTGACTCATATGGAGAATATATCAACGCATTTAAAAACATAAATGAAATCAATCCAAACTTACATTACAAATTAATATCCACTAGTACTAAACAAAAGGACAAAGTTCTTTTAGAATTACCGGTTCATTTATTAGAAATAGAAGATGTTTTAAATTTATTAGATGCGACAAAATATTCACAAATTGCAATAGTAGAAAATGCTATTGAATTAGCAAAAATATTTGCATCAAATGATCCCGAGGTAAATGCATATAAAAATCATCTTTTAGCTAAAGCTATAACATCTATTATGTATACTAATCAAACTTCTGCTAAAATTAGAGACCAAATTTTTGATATTGTCTCAAACACATATACAAAAGAAATCAGTTTACAATCAATTGTTCCGGGCATTGGATTTACACGTGTTTTTCGAAATTGTTTTGATATAGACTCAGAAGGTAGATTTGCTGAAAGAACAATCATATCTGAATACATTGAAAGTTTTATACAAGAAGACAAAGTGTGGAATATTAACACAAAAAATGTAAAATATGGCCTTAAAGACCTACAAGTAGCTTTAAATTTTACACTTTTCAGCGAAAGATATTTACTAAATGAAGACATGTATGATGAAGCAATTTCATTAAAAGTTAAACTTGCCAATTTAATCAATAGTCCATACTCTAATTATTTTACTAAAGATAAATATAATAATATTACTGAATTTATAAATGATTTAATACTTGTTGATGGCAAAAAAGCCCAAATAATAAATATTAACTTGGAAGATGTAGATGACAGATTTGCAAGAACCATAACAAAAATATATAGTAGAATGTTTTTAAAATTCACAAAATCTTTAGAACCAAGGGCAAGTTTTCCTATACATATAATCTTAGAAGAAGCACACAGATATGTTGTTCAAAATGATGATGTAGATCTAATTGGATACAATATATTTGAGAGAATAAGTAAAGAAGGAAGAAAATATGGTTTAATATTAGATTTAATAACACAAAGACCTACAGATTTAAATAGTAATGTTATAAGCCAAGCTGCAAATTTTTTAATATTTAAAATAACGCACCCACAAGATTTAGAATACATTACAAAGATGATTCCAAACATCAGTTCAGACATAATTGAAAAACAAAAATCGTTACAATCTGGTACTTGTGTAGCATTTGGAAGAATATTCAAAATTCCAATGATTGTAAAAATGGAAAAAGCGAGTCCACCTCCTGAAAGTGCCAACTGTGAAATATTTGATAATTGGATGATCAATAAAAATGCTAACTAAAGTTAGCATTTTTATTGAACCAATTTTGCATGAACAACCAATCTTCCATTGTCATTTCCTGAACAAGTAGACAACGTAAGTATATAATCATTTTCATCAATTTTGACACCAAAATTATATACACTTCGATCAGTAATCAAATCTACAAATGACAAAAACTCATCGTCATCAAAAAAATTAACTTTTAAATAATCAGTGGTATATGGAGTCCTATAAATGCTAAATATCTCCCATTTCATTTCTTTCCCGAGAGTGTTAAATGTAATAAGTAGATTATTTTTATTTTTATACCAAGAACTTTTAATCATAGTTCTTAAATCTCCAAACATATACCCACTCAACAATGCATGCCCATATATAATTGTGTTTTTACTCAAATTAACCGCATCATTTCTATAATCCATAAAAATCCATCCATTTGCAGTTCTTCTTTCATAAAAATCCCTATTCAAATAATAATCGTTATCACCTGATTGAGTAACAGGATAATTTACTTTAGTATTATTAATTGAAAGCCACCCTACAGTATCACTATTCAAACTAACTAACGTTTCCAAACTAGTAGGTATATTAGAATATGGATTACTATCTTCTTCTTCATCGTCAGATAAAATTGGCTCATCCATTTCATCATCTATATAAATTTCAGAAGTAGTCTCATTTGTTGATAAACTATTCTGTATTGCATTAGAATTAAACCACGTAACATAATCATTATAGTAATTCGAAATCAACAATACAAAAGCCAAATAAATTATAATACCAGAGCAAACTTTAATATTGCTATATGTCAATTGCCTAAACAAATTATTTGTTATAAAATCATCTGAATAAACAATTCTAATCTCACCATTAACTTTTTTATATTTTTTATTTAATTTTTTTAATTTTTTTAAATCTAAAGAAAGAGACTCCAAATTATCATTATTTTGATGAATTAATATTAAGAAGCCATCATTTTCAACAATAGAAATAATTGAATCAACCAAATTAAACGAATAATCATAAATATGAATTATTTTTAAGTGCCTATTTAAAGTTAAAAATAATTGAAAATCATTTAGAAAATCACTTTCCATTATTATATTACGCTTATAATATATCTCCTTCATATTTAAAAGATTATTTTTCTTAACAAACCCAGACGAAAAATTACTATCAAAAGTAAAATACACACTTATATTTTTTAACGCAAATGAGTGCACATAATTTTCTGGCATAAAATAGCATTTTACTGAATTTAAATTTTTAAACTTAATTAATTTTTTATAAGAGTCATAAGTTAAAGCTAAATTGCCTTTGATTTCAATATCAATGGGTACTTCAAAATCTCTAAAAAGTTCAATTAATGTTACAAATAAAACTTCATTACTAAAAACTATTTTTATACTATAAAATAATTTTAACCTATCACGCAAGACCAAACTTACCTTTTTTAAATTTTTATTTATATATGGTAATGAATAAACCAGTTCATTTCTATATATATTATTTGAATTAATAAAATTATTTAAATTTTTACTTAAATTATCATATGAAAATATGAGCTGATCTTTATAAATATTTATTTTGACAGTTTCCATACAATCACCTTACTATAACAATGATAGCATAAATATTTATAAAGTTGAACAAATTATTAATGTAAAATAATAAAAAAATTGTTTAAAATTTGCAAAATATGTTATAATGTAATTAATATAAAGGAGGATAAGATGAAAAAAGCAAAAAGATTAGGATCACTTATTTGCATTTTAATGATTGCATTAATAAATTTACCAATAATTAATGCGGCAAATAATCGAATAGAAATTGTTCAAAATGCAAGACAATATCTATTTAAAAATTCTGGAGGAGAAGTTGTTGGAACACTAAGACAAGAAATTGTTGAACAAGATTTAGTAAATGGCAATATCACTATAGAATTAACTCTTAATAATGCAAAAAACACTGAAATTATATACATATTCAATAATGGTAATGGTCAAACAAACATAGATAATTTCAAACAATTAACAGAAAATATATTTACTGGATTAGGAACAGAAAATACTAAAATTGGTTCAATACTAGTTTCTAGTGAATTAATTACTAAACCTTTTGCGCAAACAATTTCAGAAGTAGCCACTAATTTAGATGAAATAGCAAAAGTATCAACTTCAAGTGGTGCAACAGTTAACCAAGCCGTTGAAGCAGCACTATCAACATTTAGTTCTACTAGTGACAATAAAATCATTATTATTGCAGATGAAACAAATTCAGCCAGTGATTTATTATCACAAATAAGTGCAGATACTAGCGATACAACTTTGATTTTATACACAACCACAACTAGCACTACTGAAAACGCAATAAATGTATCAAATATTACTGATGCATTATCAGCAATAAATAATACACTAATTCCAGCAAAAAATGGTACAAGTATAACAATGCCTTTAGCAACATACATCGTAGAAAATTTTGATGTAGCTTTAGTTGGTAATCCTGAAAATGCAACATTAGACGAAACAACAAAAGCAATACAATGGAATGTTGGAGATGTAGCATCTAATCAAGTAGAAAAAATTAGATACACTTTAAGTTTAAAATCTGTTGTTGATGAAAGCATTATGGGTTTAGACTTAATAATAAACGAAGCACCTACAATAATATTTAATGGAAATACTGTTCAAAATACAGATGCAAATCAATGTAGTCCTATAATAAAAATATTAAATGAAGCTATAGATAATCCTAAAACAGGAGTTGCAAGTTATATTATATTTGGCTCTATTCTATTATCTGTAGGAACAATAACATATGTAGTTGCAAAAAATAAAAAAATTAAAACAATATAATTAAAAATTAAAAACTCAGTTAATTATTTAACTGAGTTTTTAACTGGGAAACTATTATTAATATTATAAAAAAGTATTAAATTTAATACTTTTTTAATCTATCTCTAAATAACTATCTAATATGACATTTAAATCATTTATTGTTAATAAGTCCCCGCTAGAATCTATAATTTTCTTTACTTCACCATTTTTAATATAAATTAACAATGGAACTTTTTTTACATCATTACCAAAATTCTGTTGCAAAACTTCTACATATTCTTTTTCAGAAATACCACTTACATTCATATAATAAAAATAATCATTTATACCTTCCAAAGTTATTCTATTCAATATTTCCCTATCTAAATCATAATTATCATTATTTGCGACATACAATATAGCGACATTTGTTTCTGCCATAGTAGCTGCCAAATCTCCTAATGTAATTTGTTGTACTGCATTATACAATGGACTTACATCATTATTAATTTTATATGTATGTATCCAAGCATTTATATATATAGTTGCAAGTATAGTCACAATACATATTGCAAATAAAATAAAATAATTTTTAATTGGTATTACTCTTTGATCTTCTTTTTTTATCATTCAATACCTCCTACAATAAAATATTATCATAATTTGCCTTTTTTTTCTAGTTTTTGTTTATAAATATTTATATTTCGTTCAAATATATTTCGTCCTCTCCAAGCAAAAGCGCGATTTCCATATAAATTATTAAATTCCTTATTACTCAAATGAAAATAATTTTTAACATCAATAGTTACCAATTGTTCTCTACTATAATTTACTATATGCTTATTATGAGGACAAACATTAGAACATATATCACAGCCAAAAATACATTGGTCTATTAACATTTCGTCAGCTTTAGAAATATTTTTGCTCTGAGTTATATAACTAACACACTGATTTCCATTAAAATCACCATTAGCTTTAATAGCATTATTAGGGCAATTTTCAATACATTGTTTGCACATCATACATGTTTTTTGCAAAGGTTTATCATACTCAAATATAGCATCAGTTAAAATAATTCCAATAAAGAAAAAACTTCCATATTTATCATTTATTAGCAAATGATTTAAACCATAAAAACCTAGCCCAGCCTTAAATGCCAAATATCTCTCATCTAATTCATTATCATCAACACACACTCTAGTCAAATATCCAAAAGTTTTTAAAAAATTGCAAACATTTAAAAGTTTACTTTTCAACACTATATGATAATCAATAGAATGGTAACAAGCTGCAACATAAGCAAAATTTTTATCAATTATTCTACTGTTTTTATAATAAGGCATTAAAACGACAATAGCAGACTTAAATATATTTTCATTTTTAAAAGTCTTATCATCAATATTTCCAATTTGAAAAGAAGTATCATATTTTTTATTTTTTTGTAATTTCAATTTACTTTCAAGATCTTTAAAGTATTCAATCTTAGCAAAACCAATTTCATACAATTCTTCATTACTCAATATTTCAATTATTTTTTCTTTCATATACTATATACTAACACATTAAAAAAAAATTTACTATAAAACCTTTTAATAAAATATAAATTAAAAAAACCAATAATTTATTAAAGTGAACTAAGAGTATGTTTAATCTTTAATTAAAAATTGATATACTTTTTTTGGATGGGGATAAAATGAATCAAGAAAAAGTCGGAAAATTTATTGCTGAATTAAGAAAACAAAACAAATTAACTCAAGAACAGTTAGCAGAAAAGTTAGGTATAACAAAAAATGCTGTAAGTAAATGGGAAAGAGGTCTTGGCCTTATGGATTTATCTTTATTGAAGTCACTAAGTCAAATTTTAGGAGTTTCAGATATAGATGATAACGACAGTTATGTCGACAAAGGAATATTAATTAATACATATTACTGCGTTAAGGATGATGATATAGTAACAGTAATTCCAACATTTAAGAATGTAAAATATAATTGCCCAATTGAATAATAAATATAAAAGTTAAAAATAAAGACAGAAACAAAATATAAAAAGCCGATTTTTAAATCGACTAATTTTCTTTTGGAGCGATAGCACAGGCTATTTGAAACTCCTAATAGTAAAGTTGATAAACAACTAATCGCTAAGATAATAATACCATATATTTTTAATTTTTTAAATACTATTTAATGTAATTTATCAAGTAGTGATAATTTTTTAATTCTAATATTATTATCTTTACCTGTTCCTAATTCAATATCAGGTTTAACGGTTTTTCCATGAAAATCACTACCACCACTTATTAATAAATTATATTTATTGGCTATTTCTAAGTAATAATCCATTTCTTCTTTAGAATGACTTGAATGATAAACTTCAATTCCTTTTAATCCACAGCTAATCATTTCTTTTAATAAAATTAGGAATTCTTTTTCTGATAATTCTAATGACTTTGGATGAGCAAGAACTGGAATGCCACCACTATTTGTTATTAGTTCTAAACATTCCTGATATTGCAATCCCTTACTTGTTTGTCTTGTTTTATTATGTGCATCTATCAAATACTTATCAAAAGCATCTTGAGATGTAGTTGCATATCCATATTTAACACAAAGTTTTGCTAAATCTGGACGACCTAAATTATGATTAGCATTAACAAGTTCTTTTATATCTTCATAACTAAATCTAATTCCATAATCTCTTTTGATTTGTTCCATTATTGACAAAACTGAATTAATACTATTGTCTTTCAAATTTATCATCTTTTTATTTAATGAACTATTATTCAAATCTATACCATAACCTAAAATATGCATTCTTCCTTTATCAGCTTTTGCAGATAATTCAATACCATTAATAATTTTTATTCCACTATCAACAATTATATCCTCATTTCTATTTACTTTTTTGATTCCTTCAATAGTATCATGATCAGTTATAGCAAGTGTTCCGATTCTTTTATCTATTGCTAATCTTATTAATTCTTGGGGCGATAAATCACCGTCTGAATAATTGGTATGGGTATGCATATCAATTATTTTTTTACTTTTTCTATATGTATTAATTACTTTATCAAAATACATTCTATTTAGTGTTTCTATCGCTAATTTACCTTCATATTCTTCCATTTCAGCATAAATTTCAGCAGCTGTTTTTCCCATGATTTATCATCTCCTTAATATTAATTTTTTACCTTCTTCAGCAACTTCTACATTCTCAAAGTTTTGTTTTGCTTCTTCTAGATATAATTTTTTATCTTCTTCAGGCCAAAAATGAGTTAATAATAATTTTTGTACATTAGATTTTGTTGCTAAAATACCAGCTTCATATGCAGTCATATGAATTTTACTATTAACATTATGTTTTCGTAAGAATGAACTTTCACATATTATTAAATTGGCGTCTTTGCAAAATTCTTCTAACTCACTTAAATTAGTTGTGCCTATGTCAGAAGTATATATTATTTTAAAATCTTTATTTTGTAATTTAACCATATATGATTCAATGGTATGTGAGTTATTATCTTCAAAAGTTATATCTAAATCATCAATAAGAAATGAGCAGGAATTATCTATATCGTAATAATCTGAATAACTTTCACCATTTGAAGTAATTGATGCTTTATTAAATCCAATATCATTTTTAGGTAAGTATATTTTTATCTTTTTATCAAGTAGTCCTAAATTATGATAAACATAGGAAGCATATTGTAAAGCACCTATATCCCCAAAATGGTCTTTATGGTAGTGGGTAATAATTACATTTAAATCTTTTAAATCGTTAGGAAAATTTAATAATCTTGTAATACCATTACCACAATCTAGTAATATTTTTTTGTTATTATATTCAATTAGAAATCCAGGACAATTCATATTTCCTTTTGTATAAGGTGATATTGTTCCAAGTGGTGTAATTATTATTTTACTCATCTTATCAAACTCCTTTTCTTTACTAACATTCTTTCTTGAACTATTGGATCTACATATCTTGAAATATCCTTATCAAGATTAAGAACTTCTTTAACCATACTTGATGATACAAATTGATATTCTTTGTCTGCAAATAAACAAATTGTATTTACTTTATTACCTGATATTTCTTTATTCATTTGTTGTAATTGAACTTCATAATCATAATCGCTTAAACTTCTAAGTCCTCGAATAATTGCCTTGCACTCATTAAGTAGAGCAACATCAACTGCAGCACCACTAGCAGAAATAACTTTAACATTATTCATTCTTTGATATAATTCTTTAATTATTTCCATTCTTTCTTCTAATGTAAATAATCCTGACTTTTTTAAAGAATTCTGCATAACTGCAATTATTACTTCATCAAATAAATCACTAGCTTGTTCAACAATATTCATGTGTCCTTTAGTAATTGGATCAAAACTTCCTGGATATAAAACTTTTGTCATAATGATTTCACCAACCTTTTAACTATTTCTTTATCATTTGTTTTAAAAACATAATCAAAAGCACTTTCATTAAATTCAATACTTGCTTTTTCTCTTAAATCAAATGCTTCCTCTGATATGTTATCTCTTTTCATTGCTCTTTGTTTTCTAATTTCATATGGGATATCTAAAAGTATTTTTATATCGCACATATCAAAATATTGTGAAATTGATAATAATAACCAATCTAGAATAATGATTTTATCTTATTTTGAATTAAAAAATTATCAATTTCTATTTGCATATATTTCCATGTAATATCAGATAATTTATTCATTTCATTTCTTGAATCAAAAACTATTTCACCAAGTTTTTTTCCATCAACATTATTTTCTTTAACAACAAATTCTCCGAATGAACTTATTAATTCTTTTTGAACTTCAGGTAATAATAAAACTCTATGTCCGACTTTATCAATATCTAAATGTATTGCTTTATTATTTGTTAATTCAATTATTTGATTTGCTAATGTACTTTTACCACAACCTGATTTACCACAAATACCTATAATCATACTTTTCCTCCCATCTACTTGTATTATATTGCATTTCTTGATATAATTAAAATACATATTTATTATGTTTGTCATAACAGGAGGTTATTATGAATATAGACTTTGAACTATATAGGATTTTCTATGTAGTAGCAAATCATTGCAATATTACTAAAGCAAGTGAGGAATTAAGTATATCTCAACCTGCAATAAGTAAATCAATTAAGAATCTAGAAGAACAACTAGGTGGTCAATTATTTGTTAGAACTAAACGAGGTGTTGTTCTTACTGAAGAAGGAAAAGAGTTTTATAATTATATAAAACAAGCAATTGAATATATTAATAATGCTGAAAATAAATTTACTGATTTAATTAATCTAGAAACTGGATGTATTAAAATAGGTATTAGTACAACATTAACAAAAGAATTTTTACTTCCGTATTTAGAAGAGTTCCATTCTTTATATCCTAAAATAGATATACAAATAATAACTAATTTAACTTCTGATTTAATGCCAAAACTAAGAAATGGATTAATTGATATTGTAATATTAAATTTAAATGATAAAAATTATGGTAATGATATTGATATTATTAAATGTAGAAAGATAAATGATTGCTTCGTAGTAAATAATAAATATAAGGATTTAATTGATAAAGAGATATCTATAAAAGATTTAAATAATTATCCTTTAATTTTACAAGCAAAAGGATCAAATACCAGAGAATTTTTAGATAATATAGCAAGAGAAAATGGAGTTGTTCTTAAACCAAATATTGAATTGGCAAGTTATTCATTAGTAGTTGAATTTTCTAAAATTGGTCTTGGTATTGGCTATGCAACTAAAGAATATATAAAAGAAACAATTAAAAATAAAGAATTATTTGAATTAAAGATAAAGGAAAAAATTCCTAGTAGATATATAGGAATTGCATTATCTAAAAATCATGTACCTAATTTTAGCACAAAAAAACTCATTGAAATAATAACAAAATAATGTATATTTTTTATTGAATATTTTGTTAAATATGATAAATAATATTGACATATAATTAATTAAATAATAGAATATATTGCACATATCTTGAAGAATTCTTCACAAAAGTGTATAATTATTATAGATAATAGGAGGGGATACTATGAAAACAGATAAATTAACTATTTTTGATATTGCTAATTTTTTCTTGAAGATTGTTGATAGAGATTCTGGTAGTACAATTACTCCTTTGAAACTACAAAAAATACTATACTATGCACAAGGATGGCACCTTGCAATGTTCGATAATGAATTATTTGCTGATGATTTCCAAGCTTGGGCACATGGACCTGCGAATGTTGATATTTACAACGAATACAAAGAATATGGTTATTCTGCAATAGAAGCGCCTAAGGGTAATGTTCCAACATTATCAAATGATTTAACTGATTTTTTATATAGTATTTGGAACACATATGGTATTTTTGATGGTAAATATCTTGAAAGTTTAACACATTCTGAAAAACCATGGATAGATGCAAGAGGAGATTGTAAAGAAGGAGAATCTTGTTCTAACATAATTACTAAAGATTCAATGAAATCTTTCTTTAAAAACAAATTGAGTGAAGCAAAATCTTAATAATATTATAAATGGTGTGGATTATTATCCACACCAACTTAATACTAACAAAACTGATGATGACGAGATATGTATACTGGTATTTGCAAATTG
Source organism: uncultured Bacilli bacterium (assembly GCA_944358255.1). Lineage (GTDB taxonomy): Bacteria > Bacillota_I > Bacilli_A > RF39 > UBA660 > CALVVN01. Next base: position 19,781 of record CALVQQ010000004.1, read on the forward strand.
TCATAATAAATATCCGTTGGAAAAACTTGGCTCAAAAGATTTAAAAGCATTTATTGAATTTTGTAAGAAAATAGAAAAAATGACATGGAAGCAAATTAAACTTGATGAAGGGCTAAATTATGAAACACCAAAACATTTTAATGTTTCAATGCCCGATTTATTTCCAAAAGATGCAACAGCAGTATCATTAAGGGCATCTAAAAAATTTAGAATAATCGGATGGAGAGAAACAAAATATTTAAATCTTATGTGGTTTGACAGAAATCACGAATCTTATCCAGGATAAAAAGATGACTTATCTTTCAAAGTCATCTTTTTGTTTGCTTAAATTTAAATCTTCAATGTCATCATCATCTAAAACATTATCTTCATACATATCGTTAACAACATCAATATATTTATCATCTTTATCATACCAACTATGAAGTTTATCGCGTAGGAAAGATATTAATTTTTCAAATTTGTCTTTCCAATATTCAAGAGTATTTTTTAAATCATACATTTTAGATTTTAAAAATGATATTTCATTGTCTTTTTCTTTAATCGTATCATTTAAAATTTTAACTCTTAAATTAAGTGCTTTATTATTTTCAGTAAGAGTTTTAATCTTATTATTCTTATCTTTTAATTGTTCATGAGCATTAATTAGTGTATTAGATAGAGTTTGTATTTTATCATATTCTATATTAGTGCTATCTACTTGTTCGATAAAGTTGATAAAAGAATCTTTATCTTCTTTTGATAAAATATAATTATCCTTATTTAATTTAGATATTTTAATCTTATTAATTTTATCTTTTATATCTTTAGAGTTTTGCTTTAATTCTAGAGATTTTTTATTTGCTTGTTTTAGATTTTCGGTGTTCTTCTCAATTTGTTTTTTTATCTCAATATAGTTATCCATATCAGATACATAAATATCTCTATTTCTACCTTTTTGCTTTTTCTTTAAAGTTAAATCTAAACTATATGTTTGATTGAATTCTTCAATACATAAAGTTCTCATTTTATCTTGTAATCTAATTAAAGATTCTTTAGTAAAGACATCAGATTTACCAACTTGTTTTTCCATGCCATTTTTATTTTTATATTTAATTGGAACACCAACAATATGTAAGTGTGGACTTGTTTCATCATAATGAATTATAGCACTAGCTACTTTAAAATCAGGAACAAGCATTTCTAAATCATCAGCTTGTTTTTTATAAACTTCTGACATTTTCTTTTTAAAGATTTCATCTTTAGTATCCCAGTATTCTTTATCTCCAAGTTCAAGTATTATTTCACAAGCAAGATCTTTTTTTTTATTATTAGATACATTTTCAAAATAATCATCTATCATTCGACTAGGTCTAGATTGTTTAGAATTGTATTCAAGTCTTGCTTCTTCAAACTCACTTAAATATAATTCTTTAACATCATCAAGTGGAGAAGAAGTACCTCTAACTATTTCTATTAGTTCTTGTTCATTATCATATTTTCTATAATTATGCTTATCAACTTTTGATAATTGTCTTACATTTTGAATAGCGTTATTAGGTAAAGATGTTGTTCCACTTAAATTATTTTTACCATTTTTTCTTGATATATTTTTCTTATTTTTATCACTACCTAAATGTAATGAATAAGCTAGTTCTGGCATAGTTTTCCTCCTTTCTAGAAGTGACCACTCAAGTGGCCATTTTGGCCATCCAAAATTTCTAACCCCCTAGGAATTTTGTACGTTCCATACAAAATATCCAGTGGGCTAAGGTTTAACACCTTAGAATCTGTTTACTTTATTCCGTAATAACTAAAACTTCGTAATGGTTAAAACTACATAAAGTATCAATTTTTAAATTGCTATCGCCACTTTCATTTACTTCGTAAACAAAACGTGCCACGCATTTTAAAAATCTTCTTCGGTAACATTATCGGGTATTGTTTCAAATACATCTCTAATATTTACCTTTATATCATTTGGGTTATTTTTTGTAGCAAGCATTCCCATTGATAACCAATTCTTATTTCCATTGTTATTATCTTGTAATGGGAATACTCTTATAGGAACTTCATTTTTATGAAGTGGTCCTATATCTAATTTTTCAGTTTCTTTATAGTAAGTGCCTTTATATAAATTAACTTCATAATATTCATTTAATCTATACAAGTGTTGCATTACATCTTTAATAGGTAAGTATTCACTATACCTTATATTTGTATCTACACAAATACCATTAAAATCGTATGTAAGAGGTCTTTTCTTATCAATATAACCTTTCTTATATAACTCTTCAAAATCACTATAAAAAGTGCTTCTAAAGTTAATTTGCTTAACTTCATATTTATTATTTTTAAGTTCTAATTCTATATCATCGATATATCTCATAACAATATCGGCTCTAGTATCTCGATCTAGTAAATCCCAATTATCATTAAAAGCATAATAAGATATTGGAAGTTTAATTTTATTAATAAAGTCCATATCTCTTTTTAGTAATATATCCTCAGTAGTGAAGTTTAATTGCTCAGCTTGTGAGTTTTCTAATAGTTTAGAATTAATCATTTCAATTTGATTTTCTATTATTTTAGATTCTTGTTTATATTCTTCTTCAGTAAATAGTTCATCAATATATGCTTTTCTAATTCTTTCTTTTTTATTATTTAAGTTCTTTAATTCTTTTTCTAATTGTTCTTTAGGGTTATCTACTTTTGATTTTAAAACAGGTAAGAAAAACTCATTTACAACATTATCGTATTCTAATATATCAGCAAGTAAAACTTTAATTTTATCTTCAATTTTATCTTCGTGAATATTGTTTTTACAATTTTCACATCTATAATAGAAATACCATTTATCAGATTTAATTTTATGACTAGCACCACCAGCAAGAATTCTTCCACATTTTGGACATTTTAATTTTTGTAAGAAGATATAAGTTTGTGTTCTCATATAATTCTTTTGATTTTTCTTTTTTTGAACTTGGCAATTGTCCCACATTTCTTTGCTTATTATAGGCTCAACAACATCTTTATATAAAGTAGGATGATTTGTTCTTTTACCATGTACATAATCGCCTTTATAAACTTCATTTGAGATTATTCGGAGTATTCCTGTATCTTTCCAATTAGTTTTACCTAATACTTGTTCTTCATTAAATATAGTAGCAATATTGTAATAAGATTTACCTTCAAAATATAAATCATATATTCTTATTACAATATCTTTTGTAAGTGGATCCGGTACTAATTTTTTATCAATATGTTTATAACCGAGTGGAGCTCGAGCAGGAATATGACCTTCTTTAATTGCACCTGCTAAACCAACTTTAGTTCTTTCACTTGTTCTTTCTATTTCTTGCTGAGAAACGCTTGTTAAGATTCTTGAAATCATTTTACCATTTGCATTAGTAGTATTTATATCATCATTAGCACAATCCAAATATGCATCGTTTTCCTCTAAAAATTTCAATATATTTTCCCAATCGTAAACAGAACGAGTTAATCTATCTAATTTTAAAACAACAATAGTATTACATTTTTTATCTTTTATATCTTGTAATAATTCTTCAAAAGCTGGTCTATAATTGCCAGTTTTAGCACTTATTCCAGAATCTTTATATATTTTATATACTTCATATCCTTTGTATTCACACATAGCCCTTAAACGTTTTTCTTGTTCCTTTAAACTGAATCCTTCTCGTGCTTGATCTTCGGTACTAACTCTTATATATAATCCTGCAATTTTATTTTCTTCATTCATTATTTATCAACTCCTTTTATTAACAAAAAAGGGGGTCAAAAATACTAGTTCAAACTAATACCTTTGACTCCTCTTAATTTCATATTATATTTTTTATTAATTGTGTACTTGACCATAGATGTACCTCGCTTTCTAATAAAAGACGGATACTGCTTGTCATTTATTGGTTTTATATAATATACTTTTAAATTTGATTTGTCAATCCTATCAATAAGTATTAGTTTATTTTATATAATTTTCTAATTCAGATAATTTAATCTTATTTGATAAATTTTCTATAAATATTTCATTAGAATAGTTAAAAGCAAGAAAAGTAATATCATTAATAATAATCCTATGTGGCTCAATATAAGTTAAGTTCGTCTTATCAATTTTTCTAATACTACCATTAATAATAGTTGGTTGTACTTTAGCAAATTCACATATAAACTCAATTTTCTTTCTTAATGATTCTTCTAATGATAGTTCTTCTTTAATAATATTTACCATAGTTCCATCCTTTCCTTATAAAGTAGGATAGTCTTTGTATTCTTCCAAGCTGAAACGTGTGAGTTAGAAACACAAAAAAACTAATCCAAATTGGATTAGTTATTTATCAAAACTCGAAAAGTTCGAGCAGATTTCACTATGGAGCAGATGAGGAGAATCGAACTCCCGTTAGCAGCTTGGAAGGCTGAAGTTCTACCATTAAACTACATCTGCACGTAAGCACATTTATAATTTTACATTATTTTGATAAATTGTCAAGCAAAATGTGCTCTTTTATATTTCTATTATAATGAAACATATATTGAATACATAAACCTACATTTTTATCAAACTTTTTCTCTAAAAACACCTTAATTTGTAACACGTTACCATCAAAACCATAAAAATTTTTAACAAACTTTATTACCCAAGTATCTATAGGGAAAACATCAAATCTTGCAAAACCAAAAAGCAAAATACAAGAAGCCACCTTCATTCCTACTCCTTTTATTTGCATTAAATAATTTAATGCATCAGAAGTAGACATATTATTAATTACCACAACAAAATCCTTATTACAATTTAAAAATTCTATAGCACTTAAAATATACTTATCTCTAAAACCTGTTTTTAACAATTGTAAATCTTTTAACTCTAACCCAATAATTCTATCATAAGTTGGAAACAAATAATATTCTTTATCTCTAAAGTTAACCACATTCCCATATAGTTTGCAAAATAACTCAATAGATCCCATAATCCTCTTAACATTATTATTTTGACTAATAATATAACTAAAAAGCATTTCTAAAGGATCTTGTCTTAAAATTCTATAAGAACTACAATTATCCAATACATCAGAAAAATCAGGATTATTCAATTTTAAATTATCAATAATCTCACTATAATTTCTATTCAAATCAAAATAATTTATTACAACATTTTCCAAATCATCATAATTATTTGAATCCACTAATAAATAATTACCATTTTGAAAAACATTAATTACCCTATCAGAAAGAATTACATCAAAACTACCATTCTCCAGTTCACAAACCCTAAAACATTGCCCACTCAACAACGTTTCAGACAAATTCATATCTCCACAAAAAACCTTAATCATAGTCCCAATCTACCATAATAATTAATGTATTCACCATTTTTAGAAGTTAAAATCAATGAAGACATAGTAAACTTCTGATAAACATCACTATTAATCTTATCAACATAATTATCTGGAATATCTTCAACAAAAGGAGTGAAAGTTTCAGAAATAGCGTCATACTTACCTTTACCAGTAATCCAACTTCTATCAGAATAAATAACTAAGCCATCACCTTCAGCAAAAACATCCCTACCCATTAAAAGACGAGAATCATATGGAATTCCAAACAAATTATAAACTGTAGGAAGAACATCAATACTACTAACATATTTATCAACATAAACTGGTTCCTCCATTGCAGAATTGTAAATAATCAAAGTAGTTTTATACAAATCAAACTTATCATCCCTATTAAAAGTACTAACCTCATTAATCTCACTTTCTTTTAAACCATAAGGATAATGATCAGGCGATATAACAATTACCGTATCATCTAACTTACCAGCTTCTTCCAAATAGCCCAAAAGTTTTTCCATAGCACGGTCAAATTCAATGTTTGCAGCAATATAAGCCTTTACATTACTACTATAAGGCAAATCAGCAACCAAAGCCCTATTTTTATAGCTCATAGAGTTTCCTGTAAAAGTATAATTCAAGTGACCACTTACAGTCATGTAATAAGTCAAAAACTTCTCCTCATTAATAAAACTTGAATAAGTAACATCAACCATTTCAATATCACTCTCTGGCCAAATTCTACAATTCATCAACTTTTCCAAACCATTTCCACAACCAACATAATTAAAACCTAAATTCGGATGCGACAAATTCCTATCATAATAAGCATAAGAATGATCATGCCAAGCATTAGCCACATATCCTTGATTTTTAAACATATTTCCTAAAGCAAAAGGCATATCAATAAAACTACTCCTATACATACTCCAAACACCCTCTTTAGGTATTAAAGAATTCATAAACATATATTCACCATCAGATGTAGATACAGTAAAAAGTGGCTGATAATAATTATTAAAAACAAAACCATTAGTGCTCATTTTATATAAAGTAGGAGTCAATTCTTCACTTATAGCAATAGTATCAAAACCCTCTGCAGTTATATAAATCAAATTCTTATCTTTAAACATACCAGTATAATCATTTTGTTCCGTAGGTTGAACACTAGAAAAATATTCATGCATAGATTTTACAGTTTCATCAGTTTCATTAATTAACAAAGAAGCAAAATCTATATCGAGCATATTATATTTAACTTCCTCTTCAATAACCACTTCTTCCTTATCTGAATCATCAATCCACAATTTTTCCTCAAATCCAAAAATAAACCTTTTCAAATCAAGACGTTCCATTGTTAATAACCCCATCTTATTAACAGTTAAAATAGGCGCATGTGTTTCATTATAAAGTCTTTTATAAGAATACATTCCTTCATCATTAAAATAAATAATCATACCAGTTGCAACAAACAACAAAACCATTACAATTAAATTAAATATTAATCCAAATTTATTAAATCTTTTAAAACCAAAAATCTTATGTCCAAAAATAGCAAATAACAAAGTTGGTATAAACATTAAAACAAGAGGAATCCAATTTCTCACCATCATATCCAAAATTGCACTAAAAAATCCAAATACCTGAACAGTGCCAGTAGTTAAAGAGAATATAGAAAAAATAGAATCATAGAAAGCATAATAAACCAACTGAGCCATAAATAAAACAGTTATAAAAAAACTTAATATAATGCTCAAAACATGATTTACCTTTTCAGAATAAATATTTGAAACAAAATATAAAAACATAGCAATTGGAATACTAAAAAATACTATCACCAAAGTATCTAAAGAAAATAAATTATTAAAAACAAAAAATTTATAAACAAGTTCCAAATATATAACTAAAAACAAAAACCAAAACAAACTTTTTAACTTTTTCATAATGCACTTCCTAGTTATTATTATAACACGATTAAACAATTTAAAAACAACAAAGTTAATAACAATGTTGTTTTTAACGTTTTTAATACTTACTCTACAGTAACACTTTTAGCCAAATTCTTCGGTTTATCAACATCACAGCCTTTCAACTTAGCAACTTCATAAGCAATAAACTGAAAAGGAATAATATTTATTAAAGGCTGATAAAACTCTGAAATTTTAGGAACCCTAACTATTTCATCAATTTCCAAGTTATCAGTATCCACATTTTCTGATGCCAAAAGATATAAACTAGCACCTCTACTTTGAGCTTCAACAGCATTTGACAAAGATTTCTCCTTGATTTCATCATTAGTTATTATGGAAATTACAGGAGTACCATTATCAATTAAAGCTATTGGTCCATGTTTTAATTCACCAGCTTGATAAACATCACTATGAATATAACTTATTTCTTTAAGTTTTAAACTAGCTTCAAGACCAACAATATAATCAATACCCCTACCAATAAAATATATATGTTCTTTAAACCAAAGTTTACCAGCAATCGTAGAATAATCGATTTCAAATAACGGAATCAAATAACTCTTCAAATTTTCAAACGTTTTAATTAATGACTTTTTTTCTATATCAGATATTGTTCCCTTAATATATCCTAACTTTTGAGCAATCAAACTCAATTCCAAAACCTGTGAAAAATAACCCTTTGTAGTAGCAACAGCGATTTCTGGCCCAGCTAGCATAGGCATAACCAATTTAGCTTCCTTTGCAATAGTTGAAGAAGGAACATTAACAATAGCTAAAGTATCTACATTTAAACTATTAGCCATTCTTAAACAAGCTAAAGTATCAGCAGTTTCACCACTTTGACTAACGACAATAACTAAAGACTTATCCTCATAAAAATGCTTTTTATATCGGTACTCACTTGCAACATCAACACTAACATGAATACTCCCATTACAAACATAAGTATCAATTAAATACTTTCCAACTGTTGCAGCATAAAAAGCACTACCACAAGCGACAATATCAACATTATTATAGTTTGAGATATCCGGAATATCATCAGAATAATTTCCATCTTCAATAAACTTATTATAAAGTTTAACACACAAATCCTTTTCTTCATTCATTTCCTTCAACATAAAATGTTCATATCCGCCCTTTTGAGCATCTTCTATAGACCACAAAGCAGTTTTTATTTTTTTATCTACTAAACCATTTTCACTATAAACAAAAACATCACTTTTAGTAATTTTAACTACTTCACCCTCTTCAATATCCACATATTTTTTAGTATAAGGAAGAATAACAGAAATATCAGATGCAACAAAATTTTCGTTTTCCCCAATACCAACTATTAAAGGACTATCTTTTCTTATTGCATATAAGGTATCAGCTTCATCATCAAACATAATAACTAAAGCATAGCTTCCTTTCATCTTCATCTGAGCGTAAACTAAAGCGTCATATTTACTTCCTTTATAACTATCAATCAAAGCCGCTACTATTTCAGAATCAGTATTAGTAAGAAAAAAATAACCAATTAATTCCAATTCTTTTTTTAATTCCCTATAATTTTCAATTATACCATTATGAACTAAAACAACATTGTTCATAGAATGCGGGTGACAATTAACCTCATTTACTTCACCATGAGTAGCCCATCTAGTATGAGCAATGCCCATATAATAATTCACATCAAAACTTTCTAATTTTTTCTCAAGATCAATAACCTTCCCCACACTTTTAACTACATCAATATTTTTATCATTTCTAACAGCAATTCCAGCAGAATCATATCCCCTATATTCCAAATTTTTTAGACCCTGCACTAAAACATCAGTGACATTTCTATCACCAACATAACCTACAATGCCGCACATTAGATTTTCCTCCATAAAAATAACAATTAACACAGTACACTTTTTGTAATAATAAAAGATTTTATTTTTTGTAGTGCACCTAACGATATATTAAACCGCAGTAGTACCCGCCGAAAATTTCGATTACCTACTGACCTCGTCAACTATAAAAGTTCTGGCGCTCATTAAATATTTATCCACTACCCTCCTTATAAATACTTAACTATTATAATTATATCATAATTTAAGTCACATTATACTTTACATGTAAATAAAAAAGACAAATCATGTCTATTTACATTTTTAATTTGCCTTTAAATCCTTTACCACCTTTTAAGCCATTTACATTTTCTAAAATATTACTTTCAAAAGAATAAATTTTTTTCTTCTTTTTCTTATAATTTTTGATGGCTAAAGTAATCAAATCATCTAACAAAGTCTTATAATCTTTTCCACTTTCCTTCCACAAATAAAATGACAATGATCCCGGTATTATATTCGGTTCATTTACATAAACTTTGCTATTATTATTGTCAACCAAATAATCAATTCTAACCACACCAGATAAATTAAATAACCTAAAAACCTTTAACGACAACTCATTTATCTCACGCGTTAACTTATCACTTATTCTTGCTGGAACAATCCTATTTGTATTAGCCATACCTTTACCTTTGGAACCCTTTTCCCCACCAATATATTTATCTTTATAACTTAAAAACTCATCTACTCCCATAACTTCTTCTAACGCACTTACTTCAGCATATTCACTGTTTCCAAGTACACTTGCATTCACTTCAATTAAATTATCAATAACTTTTTCAACAACTATTTTTTCATCATATTTTACTGCCTCGACAATCGATTGCTTTAGCTCATCAACATTATGCGCAACAGAAATACCGACGCTACTACCTAATCTAGCGGGCTTAACAATAACTGGAAAATTTAGTTTTAAAATATCAGTAATAACTTTATCTTCATCGTTAACATACTCATAATCGTAAAACCAAGCATAATCAACAATTGGCAATCCTTCACCTTTCATCAATTGTTTCATCACTACTTTATCCTGTCCTATAGCAGAACCCAAAATTCCACTACCAACGTAAGGAATACCTATACTTTCCAAATATCCGACAATTGACCCATCTTCAACATTAACTCCATGGACTATTGGAAAAGCTATATCTATTTTATCTTCAACGCGTTTAAAAAAACCCTTTTCTCTTAATAGCCAAAACTCATCTTTAAATTTACACAACGCAACAGGAATAATATTTTTAAATAAAAAATCACTATTCTTATAATTATCAATATTTAAAAGTTCCATACCAGTATACCAATTCCTATTCTTATCAATATATATAGGAACAACCTCATACTTATCCTCATTAATATTTTTTATTGCCTGCAAAGCACTAATAATACTCACTTCATGTTCAACAGTTTCACCACCAAAAATAACACCAACTTTTATTTTCATAACTAACTCCTTTCACTAAATAAATCAGGTAAATCATTTTCCAAAAGCACATAAGTACTATTTTCTCTTAACTTTTTTATTAACATAAATGCATCTTTAACATCATTTAACACATGAACTTTTTTCATATCAAACCCAGACTCTTTAAGACCATCATAAATATATTGTGTCGCCTTTTTTCCAATTAATATAACCTCATCAGTTTTTCCTATCATATACTGTCCAAATTCTTTATTTAATCTATTTTGTTCAGAGCCTAATTCAATCATCCCAGGAGTAACAACAATTCTTTTACCATTCATCATAGACAAAACGTCAAGTGCCATTTTAGACCCAACCGGATTAGAATTATAAGCATCGTCGATAATATAAATACCATTCACAGATTTAAGTTCCAATCTATGTTCAACCGGTTCAACTTTTTTAACTGCATATATTAATTGATCAACACTTATCCCCAGTTCCTTTCCAAGAGCAATACCAGAAAGAATATTATAAACATTTGCTTTTCCTAATAACTTAGTTTCAAACTTATACTTATTACTATCACCCTTAAAAAGGCAAGTAAAAGTTGTCCCCTTATTAGTTAAATGAATATCTTCAGCATAAACATCAACATTTTTATTATCAATACCAATCCACAATATTTTAACATTATTTTTCAAATTATAATTTAACTGTAACTCATCATCACCATTTAAAATAGCAACACCATCAGAAGGCAAACTCTCAATAAGTTCAAATTTAGTCTTTTGAATATTCTCTTGAGACAAAAATGTTTCCAAATGAGCAGTACCTATTTTAGTCAAAACACCATAAGTAGGATGAACCAAATCACACAATTCTTTAATTTCACCAACCCTACATGCACCCATTTCAGCAATAAAATAATCATTAAATTTATCCAAGTAATTATTAATTGTAAGCATCAATCCATTAGGCGTATTATAATTTTTAGGCGTTGGAAACGAGTTAAATTTGACATTCAAAATATCATTTATAATATTTTTACTACTTGTCTTACCATAACTACCAGTTATACCAATTACTTTCATATTTTTCATATTATCAAGTTTATTAACCGCTTTATTTCTATAATATAAAAACACACACTTTTCAATAGGCTTATTAATCAAATTTACAAGCATAATTATTACGTATAATAAATAAACAAAAAAACCTAACAACAAATAATAAATATTAATAAAGTAAAAATCAAAAACTAAAAATATAACGAGCAACAAAACAAATAATAACAAATATAAAGTAAAAAACATTCTTTTAACCCTTGAAGTAAAAACTAACGGCTTTTTACTTTCCTTATTAAAACTTAATTTATAACCAAAATACAATATTAAATATATAATAAAAAATATTATTGTTGATAACTTAAAATTTATAAACATAAACAAAGTAAAAAACAAAAATATCAAATCACATGTCAAAAAAGTACTAAAAAAATTATTTTTAAGCCAATTACAATAAGAATCATAATAATATCTATTTTGTTGATACATATGCATAACACGTTTACTTTTTATATCAAAATACATCAAATATGGAATCAAAGAAACAACAAAATACCAAATCATTTATTACCTCCAAAAAAAGACTTTAAAATTTTGACACAATCATATAAATGTTCTAAATAAGCATAATGACTAGCTCCTTCAAATTTAATTACAGCCGAATCTTTAATTAGTTTTTCTAGTTCATAAGCTTCTTCTATACTTACAGCAGAATCATTTGTTCCCCAAATAATTAATGTAGGGCAATTTATTAATTTAACATCTTTACATATATCAGTATTAACTGTATTAACTAAAACCTTCCTCATCATATCACTTGCATTTCTATAATCAGTAGACCCGACATACTTTTTCATAACATTTCCAATTTGTTTTAAACCAGGAATTTTCATCATAAACTTCAATGTTTTAATTTTCAAAGAAAGCTCTTCAACATCTTTTTTAAAAGGGCTTGCCAACACAACTAATTTATCTACTTTATACTTACTCGCATAGACAAGAGAAACTTTACCACCAAAAGAATGGCCAATTAAAGAAATATTTTTCAATTTCAAATGCTTTACCAATTCATTTAAAGCATCAGCATAATCATAAACGCTCCACGAATAAGTTGGCTCACTACTCAATCCAAACCCAGGCAAATCAACAATTAAAACATCATAATCATTTTTAAAATTATCAGCGAGGCACTTCATCATCTCAATATTTTGTCCCCATCCATGTAAAAAAATAAGCGTGTCGCCATCCGCATTACCATATAAAACATAATTAATATTCACATCATTAACCTTAAAAGTCATCAAACCACCCAATATATTTTATTTAGTATTACACATTAATTATAACATATTTTTTTAAAAAATTGACAGTTAAGATACAATTTGTTAATATATTAACTCAAATAAGGGGGAATTATGAGAGAAATTGTTTTAACTAATGACCTAAAAAAACAAATATTAACGCCGGATAACTTTTTAGGTAAAGGCAATGAAGGCAGAGTTTTTAAATATTCAAACAGTGAAACCATAAAAATATATTTTGGTGTTTTTGGTGATTACATTTTTCATTCAGATAGACAACCAAACGATATTGAATTAGATGCAAGCGAAACATATCACAATCGTATTTTAGATTTAGAATTAAGACAAAATCTAATTGGAAGAACAAGTTTACCTAAAGGAAGGGTTACATTAAATGGATTAACGATTGGATGTATATTAAAATACCATGATGATCATTTTCCACTAGTAATGCATTATTTTGAAGATGATGAAACTGTTTTAAAAACCTTTAGAGAAGTATGTAAATCAGTAAATGAATTAACCACATACTGTATTTATCCGACCGATGTACATGAACAAAATATTCTTCTTGAAAAAAAGACAAATATGCCAGAATTAATAGACGTCGATGGTGAATACATACACATAACAGATTTACCAAGTCAAAGTGATGAAGACGAAACTTATTACAAAACAATGTTACTAATTATTAACTACATTAGACTTAAAAAAAGCAATAATCCTGCAATGAGTGATGAAGAGGTCTTTGAAAGTATAAATATCTCCCCAGAGTTTACACAACTACTACTACGATTTAATCCAAGTTATGAAGAAGTAATGGAATTAATAGATTATCTATCAAAAGACAAAATCCTAGAAAAAGCACCCACATATAGACTAATAAAAAGACCATTTTAATATACACAAAGTAACATTAAATGATATAATATAAAATATAGGAGGAAAAGATGTTAAAGATATATAATACACTTACCAGAAACAAAGACGAATTTAAAAGTATCCACGAAAAGAAAGTCGGATTATATGTCTGTGGTCCAACCGTATACGGCTATCCACATCTAGGCCATGCTAAAAGTTATATAACATTTGATGTAATACACAGATATTTAAAATATTTAGGTTACGATGTAAAATACGTTCAAAATATAACTGATGTAGGACATCTAGTTGGAGATGTAGATGATGGCGAAGATAAAATTGAAAAACAAGCAAAAATAGAACAAACAGACCCGGTTGCCATAGCATATAATTACGAGAATATATATTTTGATTGTATGGACAAATTAAATATAGAAAGGCCAACAATCAGTTGCCGTGCTACGGGACACATCATCGAAATAATTGAAGCCGTAAAAACTTTAATAGAAAAAGGATATGCATACGTAACTGACGAAAGAAACGTTTACTATCGAGTAAAAAAATTTAAAGGTTACGGAAAACTATCAGGAAGAAACATAGAAGAAAATTTAAGTGGCGAGCGAATTGAAGTTAAAAATGACAAAGAAAGCCCAGAAGACTTTGCTTTATGGAAACATGCAGAAAAAGGCCACATAATGAAATGGCCAAGTCCATGGGGAGAAGGATATCCTGGATGGCACATTGAATGTTCAATTATGTCAAAAAAATATTTAGGAGAAACATTTGATATACATGGTGGTGGAATGGACAACATTTTCCCGCATCACGAATGCGAAATTGCACAATCAGAAGCACTAAATGACAAACCATTTGTTAACTACTTTATACATAACAATCTAGTAACAGTTAATGGTCAAAAAATGGGAAAATCACTAGGAAATTTCATTACATTACCAGATTTATTCAAAGAATATGAACCTAAAATAATAAGATTTTATGTGTTATTAACACAATATAGAAGACCAACAGATTTTGAAAAAGAAAAAATAGAAGAATCTATTAAAAATTACGAAAAAATAGAAAAAACATATTTTAAAATAAAAAAAGAAACAAAAAATTTAGAATCAATTGAAAAAGATGAAGAAATAGAAAACATAAAAAGAGATTTTTTAAATGCAATGGATGATGATTTCAATACATCCCTAGCAATAAGTCACATATATGAACTAATTAAAATAGCTAACTCAGAACTAAACAAAAATGACAAAGACTTAAACAAATTAAAAAATATTGAAAATGTTTTAGATGAATGCGCAGTGAACATTTTAGGTTTAAAATTTGAAGAAAAAGAAGAAAACAAAACAGACGAAAAATTATTAGAATACATTTTAAATTTAAGAAATCAACTAAGACAAAACAAAAATTTTGAACTTAGCGATCAAATAAGAGATGATTTAACAAAACTAGGATATGAAGTAAATGATAAAAAATCGAACTAAAAAGTCCGATTTTTTTTAAAAATTAAACATCAACCATTCTGGCTTAAATAACATTAACAAGCCAATAATAATCATAATAACTCCACCAATTAAATGTGAATATTTAGTATATTTATTAGAAATACCTTTTATTTGTAAAGTCTTCATAGCTACAAAAAATATAACAATATCATCTAGCATAAAGAATAAAATATAAATTAAAATATAAATAGAATACTCTAAAACACTTAAATTATTTAAAGCAAGTACTTGTGTAAAAATAACAGGTAAACCTAAAGAACAAAGTAATTCTAGCACATTAACTGAAACTGCTAATAAAATAATTCCAATTAAAGAAAACACAAAATATTTCTGAGCCAAAATAACTTTAATTTTTTCCATTATCTTTTTTCTGCTCTTATCATTAGTAACAGTACAACCAACATCAGAATTTTTATTTTTAAAGAAATTATAAATATTATAAACACCAAAAATAGTTGCAAAAGCAGCAATCATAATTCTTATAGCATTAACACTAGAAACAAACACGGCCAAGTTGAGCCAAGAAACCATAAATAACAAATAAACTAACCCACTTGTTATCAAAAAAGTTAGCCCAAGTATCCACATTTTCTTCCTATCATTCATTCCGAACAACATAGAAATCAAGAAAATTAAAATCCACAACGCACAAGGATTAAAACCATCCACAAATCCCATCACAACAGCTAACAAAGGCAAAGAAACAGATTTAGCATTTATCTCACCTAAAATTGGAACTTCATAATTATCCAAATCAGTATCTTCATGCACGTCCTGTTCCACATCATCTAATACCCCGTCATCAGTTGCTGTGTTTTTATCTGGCACAGTTTCCAAATTACTTTCATGAATACTAACACCCAAATACTTACCAATTTCATCTTCATAATCATTAGCCAAATAATAATTTATCAACGTTTCAATTCTCGAAGATAGCGAATCACTAAAACCAATTACAACATCATTACCAACAACTAAAAAAGGAACACCATTTGAATCATAATTTAAAATATTTTGAACTTCATAATACCTAGTCCTATTTTCACTATCACTTATCTCATAATCATATAATCTAACATTAGAATGATTTTCCAAATACTCATCAAACCAAGCAAGTTCTTGTTTACAATGAGGACAAGTATTACTATGAAATAAATAAACATTAATATATTTATCTTCCGCATTAACAAACGGAACAAATAAAAACAAACTTACTAAAAATACTACAATTCTTTTCATTTTAATTCTACTCCCAAATCCACTAAAATACCTTCAATTTCCTTTGTACTATGTTCACCATTAATTTTAACTAAAACTCTATTGTTATCATCTACAAATTCAATAATAGGCAATTTTTCATTTTCATCAAAGCCAATAAACTTATCCCTATCATTATCATAATCATAAGAAACATAATTAAAATTATATAAGTCCTGTAATTTATTCAAAACATTATCCATAACTATACAACTCATACACCACGCCGCACTATATTTTATAACTTTAATAATAATCACCTCATTAACTATAATTAAGTATACAAATTTTTTCATTTTTTGTAAACTTTTAAGTATTAAAATTAAAAAATTAAGTATAATTAAAATATGAAGAAAATTATTAATTTTTTTAGATTATTTTTACCAATCATTATAGGCGGAATAGTTGGAATCATAATAAAAAACTATATTGATTACAGTTTAATAGAAAAGCCACCACTTAGTCCACCAAAATTAGCTTTTCCAATTGCTTGGAGTATTTTATATTTACTAATAGGCATTTCATACTACATATACAGAAAAAACAATTATGACAAAAAAACCATACAAATTTACCGTATAGGACTAATACTCAATGCATTATGGTCTATAATATTCTTTGTACTAAAGCTCAGACTGTTATCAATAATCTGGATTATTGCACTAATTATTATCACAATTATTTTATTTATAAATTACAAAAAGCAAAACAAAACATCTGCATATTTACTAATTCCATACATAATATGGCTAACATATGCTACATACATAAATATAGGCGTATACATACTAAACTAGTTATTTAAAAACATCATCCATTAACTTTTTGATACTAACTTTCCTATCGTTAGTATCTTTTTTTAAAATGTTAAGTTCAATTACATCCCCTTCTTTTACATTTGGAACTAAAGATAAAGATATTTGCCCCAAACTTTTATCAGGTAATTCCACAACCAAAAAATTATCAACAATCCTATCAACTATTACTTTCATCTTGAACCTCCACACTAATATTATTTCCATCAGAAACCATAACAATATTACCATTAACACTTGTATTATAAACTTTTGCACCACTATTTTCCCATCTACTCACGACCTCATCACTAGGCAAATCATATTGATTATCAACGCCAGACATAATAACTGCATATTTAGCTCCGACACTTTCAACAAAATCGCTGCTAGAAGAGGAATCACTTCCATGATGTCCAACCTTCACCACATCGGCACTCACTTCACTCAAAATCTCATTCTCAACAACCTTTTCAGCATCTCCCATAAAAAGAAAACTTGTATTTCCAAAAATAACTTTTATCACAACAGAATAATTATTGAGTTCACTATACTCTTCATGTATAGGAGATAATATTTTTACCAATAAACCATCTTCATCAATAATTAAAGTACCAGCCTTCGCATTATTAACTTTATAACCACGTTCACTAATAGCAGTAAGCAAATCTTCATAGGTTTTACTAGTATGAACAACCTTTGGCAAATATATCTCACCAACATTATAATTTAAAATAATACTCTCCAAGCCACCTATATGGTCAGTATGAGGATGTGTACCAATTACATAATCTAAACTACTAAAACCCCTTTGACGAATAAAACTTTGAACTGTATCGTTCTCATAGCTTTCTCCAGCATCTATTAACATATTTTTACCATTTGGAAATTCCATCAAAATAGAATCCCCTTGCCCTACATCAATAAAATTAACAACTAGTTTTCCCTCAAAATCAGTATAACTAGCGAAACTGAAATCACCATAATACTTTGCAATCAAAGCAATAAAAACAATAAATAAAAATATCAAAAACTTTTTAAAATACTTCATATCATCTCACTATAACAATTATAACATAAAAACCTAAACTTATTATTTAAAATATGATATCATAAATAAAGGTGATACAATGGAAGATATAATAAAATATATTAACATATATGGAAATTGCACATTTGGAGAAAAACAATTCAATGAAATCGACAATATATTATTTTCACTAATAGTATATTTAAATTTTGAAGGACTATTTAAAAACAAAATAACTATAGAAGAAATATCAAAACTATATTTTCAAAAATTTAATGAAAATAAAATCAATAGTTTTAGTTCATTTCATAGAAAAATAACAAAATTGCTAAAATTGATGTCTACAAAAACAAGATTTAAAAACGTTGAAATTTATGACTACATAAAAATAAAAGAAAATACACAATTTGGGGCAATGAGTTTTAGATTTAACAAAAATGAACTTTATATATCATATGAAGGAACAGATAGTTCTTTAATTGGCTGGAAAGAAAACTTTGAAACATCTTATAAATTCCCAATAAAGTCACAAGAAGAATCAATTAAATATATAAATGTAGCAACAAAGAAAAAAGACAAAATCATTTACATCGGTGGCCATTCAAAAGGCGGCAACCTTGCCATGTGTGCTGGAATGTATGCCAAAACAGAAATAAAGAAAAAAATCAAAAAAATATATAACAACGATGGTCCTGGATTTAATATAGAACAATTTAATAGCAAAGATTGGAACAACATACAAAACAAACTCATTACTATCGCGCCTGAAGATAGTATAGTTGCCTACCTTTTAAATCACCAAAACAATATCAAAATCATTAAAAG
>CALVQQ010000005.1 GCA_944358255.1 uncultured Bacilli bacterium
GGTGTATTAAAAGTAGAAAAAGCAGGAATTGAATACATTGTAAACATTAAAGAAAAAAATTACGTAAAAAATGTATTTGATTACGTAAAAAAACAAAATAATATAGAAAAATTTATTGTAGAAGAACCTACACTAAATGAAATATTTATAGAAAAAGTAGGTGAATCATATGAAAAATAAATTAATGTTTTTAATAGGCGAAGGGATTAAAAGAAAAGTTAACACAAAAACTTTTAAAATAGTAAACATAATTCTTATCTTAGCAATACCTATACTAATAAATATAGATACCATAATTAAATTTTTTGGCGGCGACTTTGACACTGCGACAGAAGTATACATAAATGACGAAACAAACAATTTATATGACACATTCATAACTACTTTTGAACAAACAGAAAGTTTTACAATTTCACAAACAGATATAGAATTTAAAAAATTAGAAGAAAGTAAAGAAGACTTAGAAAACGATATAAAAGAAGATGAAAGCAAAAACATAATTCTTACCATAAAAAGTGACAAAGAAAACATATTAATAGCAGAATTGACTACTTACGATGAAATAGATTCAGGTTTAGAACAAAGAATACTAAACACTTTAAATACAATAAGAATGAATATAGCAATTCAACAAAGCAATATTAGTGCAGAAGAATTAGCAAACATATATAAAAGCGTAGAAATATCAAAAGTAATGTTAAATACTGAATATGATGAAGCAGCAGAAAACATAAAAACATTTAGTTATACATTAATCCCAATTTTTATAATTCCATTTTTCTTAATAGTTATATTTGTAATACAAATGATAGGTGCAGAGATTAATGAAGAAAAAACTTCAAAAAGTATGGAAATAATTATCTCTAGCGTATCACCAAAGACACATTTTATATCAAAAATGGTAACAGTAAATTTATTTGTATTATTACAAAGCATACTAATGTTAATCTATGGAGCAATAGGTTTAATAATACGTTCTAAAATAAATGGAACAGGAATAATTGAAAGTTTTGGAATAAACTTAAATCAAGTTGGGGAGATGATAAGCACTTCGAGCTTACTACAAGAAGTAATTTTGGCTCTACCTCTAATAATTATATTACTTGTACTAAGCATAATTGCTTATTCATTACTTGCAGGAATATTGGCGTCAATGACGACAAGCATAGAAGACTATCAACAATTACAAACGCCAATGATGATATTGATTATGGTTGGATATTATTTAGCACTTATGGCATCTGGATTTGAAAACGCAACATTTATCACTGTATTCTCAATAGTACCTTTTATATCTGCTTTATTAGCGCCAGTGTTATTAATAATGGGACAAATAGGAATAACAGAAATAATAGTATCTATAGTACTATTAGTAATTGTTATAGGATTATTCTTTAAATACGGTATAAGAGTTTACAAAGTTGGAATACTAAATTATTCTACAAGTAAATTATGGACAAAACTTTTTAAAGCAATGAGGCAAAAAGAGTAATGACTAACGAAGATCAAATTTTATTTGAATCTAAATTTACTTCTGAAAATATGTCTGACACTGATTTTGATAAATGCTTAGCGGCTATTTTGGCAACAAAAGAAATTAGTAATAGTGCTTATAGTGTTCAAGGAAAAAGTAAATTAGAAATTGTTACATTATCTTTTGTAAAAAATCAGAACAATGATTTTGAATTTAACGGAGCCTTATCATTAACTAGTGAAACTAATTCAATATTAGAAAACAGATCAGTAAGTGGTATAATAACATTTAAAGGAAAGAAAACATATATAATAATGCAAATTCATAGATATTCTAAGTGCGAACATGAAGACTATGAAGTAGGAGAAATACAAGAAAAGCTAAAAACGCGTACTAAAAGAACTACTTTTTATCAATATATAAAAGAATCATTTAATGATAGAATTGATTTAATTACTTCAGAACAATTATTAGAGTATAAAGAAAATTATATAAAAGGTTTAAAGCTATAAACCTTTATGTGGGTATGGCGGAATGGTAGACGCGCATGCTTGAGGGGCGTGTGATGAAAATCGTGAGAGTTCAAGTCTCTTTACCCACACCAATTAGAAATGAAGCAACTTCAAAACTTGGAAAAAATATAAAAATGATGTAAAGGAGATATAAAGTGCAAAAATATGATAAATTAGTAAGAGACAAAATACCGTTAATTATCACAAAAAATGGAGAAAAACCAATTATAAAGATATTGAATGATAAAGACTTTAAACACGAATTAGAAAAAAAGTTATACGAAGAATATCAAGAAGTAATAAACTCTGAAGGTACAGAACGACTTGAAGAACTTGCTGATATGCTAGAAGTTATTAAATATTTAGCCAAAATTGAAAAATCAGATTTAAATGAAATTTTGAAAATTGCAGAAAAGAAAAATGAAAAAAAAGGATCATTTAATAATAAAATATTTTTAGAAGAAGTTGATTAAATCTAGAAACATTAAAGGAGTTTAAAATGATAGAAAGAATAATGGAAGATGAAGAAAAAGCAAATTGCTGCGATGAATTATTAACAAAATTGATACAGGATGAAAGAAAATATGATGAAAACATTGATGCGAATTTTGTAGTAAAAAATTATTTTAAAAATATTATTAAAAATAAAGAAAACATACTACTAGGATATATTAATAAAAAAAGAGTTATTGGTTATATTTTTGCTAAACAAATTCAAAAAGATGGAGGAAAAGAATATTTAATTGATGGATTATATGTAGACGAAAAATATCGTAAAAATGGAATTGCAAAAAAACTAATAACAGAAATATTAAATCTATTATCAAAAGAAAATATTAAATATGTGAATATAAATGTAGTTTACGATAACAAAATAGCAAGATTATTATACAAAAAGTTTGGATTTAAAAATTTTAAAATTGAAATGAGGAAAAAATTATTATAATATATTAAAAATAGTTATAATTATTTTTTGCCGGAATAGCTCAACTGGTAGAGCAACTGAATCGTAATCAGTAGGTTGCGGGTTCAAGTCCTGTTTCCGGCACCATAATTTAAATAAAAGGAGAAAATATGAAAACAGTAGTTATAACTGGCAGTGCCAGAGGATTAGGTTACGAAATGGCTAAAGTATTTAAACAAAACAATTTTAATGTAATAATAAGTGACTTAAATTTAGAAAACCTAAAAAAAGCAAAAGAAAACCTAGATAGTTTAATTCAAACGGGAAACGTAGAATTATGTGTATGTGATGTTACAAATACAAGTGATATAAAAGCATTGATAGATTTTGCAAAAGAAAAATTTAATGAAATAGATATATGGATAAATAATGCAGGAGTAAACCAACCAGAAAAAGCAATCTGGGATCTTACTGAAGACGAGATAAACACAGTAATAAATGTTGATTTAAAAGGAACAATAATGGCTTCAAACTTAATAATGCAAGAAATGATTAAAAACAAAAAAGGAGCAATTTACAACATCGAAGGATATGGAAGCAACGACGCAATGATGTTAGGCCTATCAATATATGGAACAAGTAAACGAGCAATAACATATTTTACTGAAGCGCTAGCTAAAGAAAGTGAAGAAAGAAAAACCGGAGTTATAGTTGGAAAACTTAGTCCAGGTATAATGATAACTGATTTTATAACTAATGCATTAGGAAATAAACAAAAAATCAATCTGTCAGAAAAAACCAAAAAAGTATACAACATTTTGGGTGATTATCCAGATGTTGTAGCAAATTATTTAGTAAAAGAAATGATAACAAATACTAAAAATAATGCTAAAATAGAATGGCTAACAAATAAAAAAGCAGCGTGGAGATTTATGACAGCTGCATTTAATAAAAGAGACTTTTTTAAAGACTAACAAAAACGTTAGTTTTTATTTTTAAATTTACAAATAAACAGAACAAACAAATAACTAAGTAACAAAATCAAGAGCATATAAAAAGGGTATTTCATTATAGAAATCTTATCCAAATAATAAGACAAATTAGCAATAGGAAAAACAATCAACAGAATTAAAATAACCAAAGCTATACCCAAAATATTTCCAGAACGACTACTGTTTATACCATAGAATTCTTTAATTGAAAATTTAGCATAAATCACGCACATACAAATTGCAAGAGTTATATAAATATACCATAAAATTGATGAAACATTTTCTACCGAATCAATAAAATTGGACAAATTAATAATTTTAAGTGCAGTAAATGCAGGGTAAGTATACAAATTAATAAGATCAATATGCAAACTCATTTGAATAGTAAAAAATATAAGAAAACCCATTACATTAGAGTAAACAAAAGAAATCATCATCTTTTTATTAAATGATTTATTATTAGAAATATTATCTTTAGGGATAATAGTAAGCAAAAATATTGGACTAACCGTTAGGACTGCATAATGAATAGCTGAATTTAAAATACTGCCTAAACTATCAGTAAAAAAAGGTTTAAAATTATTGACATCATAATGAGGCAATAATCCAATAAAATTAAAAATAATAATAACCAAACCAGCCATAAAACATAAAGTATTAAACCTACACAACACGGTAAAATTATTAACCGAAATATAAAATATTGGAAGAGAAATTAAAAGAACAACTAAAATTATAGGCGTTTCATACAAATACTCATTAGTAGCAAAAGAAGAATTACGCCACAAAAGCATAGAAGCTAACATAATAACTATAACAATTTGCAAATGAGTTACAAAAAACGAAAAAGGCTTAGAAAAATTATTTTTAACTTTACCCACAAAAGACAAATTACTATTAACATTAAATAACAAAAGTAGCATAACAAAAAAGAACAAACTTATAACAAATCCAATTATAACACTAATAAATGTACTAGTTTTAGATATTTTAAACATATATGGTATTAAAAGACCCAAAAACAAGCATTTATTTAATGCACTAATCATAAGTGAAAAACTAGTACTATTAAGCTGTTTATTCATTTATATCTCCCCTTAAATTTCCCTGTTTAGTTAAATCAACACTAATCTTATTAACAATATTAAAGTCGACAAGAGAAATATTAACATCCTTTATTTTTTTATACTCATCAGGATAATTATTATATATAAATTTTCCAATTTCCAAAAAATCAAGTTTAAGCTCTTTTGATTTATTAAAAGCATTATCAATCATGTCATAAAAACTATTTTTAATTACATTTTCAAGTTTAACTAAAGTTTGATCATCATCCAAATCCCAACTACAATTATATTCATTAACAGAACCTTTTAAATTACCATTTAAATAAATATTATTATTTTCAAATTTAGAAAAACCAAATTTAGAATTTAAAACCATAATTGAAAAATTCCCACCATTGCAATCAAAGGTCAAAGAATTATCATTAATATTATTTTCAATAGTATTTAAAACTATACTTTCATCCAAATTTAATTTATAAACAGTTTCATTATTAAAAACAACCGGATTATCTATATACAAAGTTGAAGCATTATCAGTATCTTTTAACACATCATTGTTATCTTCCATATCACTTGACTCTTTTAATTCAACATTAGTTAACATAATATTATTATAATCAGTCAAATAATCGACAAAAAAGCTTGAAAGTTCTATAGGATAAGCATTACCAAATTTACTATTATTAACTTCAATAAGACTAGAAATATAAGAAGCATTAATTTCATTATTAGGAGTAATAACACTAAGGACATCTTTAGGATTAGATTTTAAAGAGGTTACAACAGGAACATTTAAACTAACTTCCAAATCATTCATCAAAAAATTAACTAAACTTCCTAAATTATCTAAGATAGCAGACTCATCAATAACTATTATCTTTAACTGAGTAAGTGTTATTTCCTTTGAAAGTTCTTTACTAATTTTATTTATAGCTTCAAATATTGTTTTACCTTCTTCAGTATAAACTGAAAAAGAAGCATTATTACTTGAAGACTTAGCATCGAAAGCACTTGTATTGACAACTTGTAAAGTTAAAGTATACTTATTTTCATTGTAAGAAACTCCTAGACCACTACAAATGGCAAGATCATTTAGTTCCCTATGATTATAACAGCCAGACAATAAAAACAAACAGCCTAATAAAACAAATAATTTTTTCATAATTAACCCTTTCTAACGTGATTATTTGATAAATAAGATTTTCTGAATTTTAAATGTCTTAAATTTCTTCTGATAACAGCATTTCCTTGTGCTTGCAAATCAAATGGAGCAAATGGAGATAAATAAGATTTGCCATAACTTTCAATTGTGCACAAATTAATTAAAAGAAGAGTACAACCAACACAAAAACCAACTATACCAAAAACCAACACAAATATTAAAAGCATATATCTCCAAAATCTAATAGGAGTTTGCATTTCCTGAAATACAGATAAAAGACTAGTAATAGATGAAATAGCAACAACTATTACAACTATTGGTGAAATTAAACCTGCGTTAACTGCTGCATCGCCTAAAACTAATGCACCTAAAATTGATAAACTTGTGCTACTTGAAGATGGCGTTCTAGCATCACCTTCATATATTATTTCAAATACAAATAGAAGAATGCATAGTTCAACAATAGTAGGAAAAGGAATATTATTTCTTTGTGCAGCAAAATTAATTATAAGACTAGTAGGAAGAATTTCCTGGTCATAAGTCAGTAAAGAAAGAAATAAAGCTGGCAAAATAATTGAAGTAAAAAAACTTAAAATTCTAATAATTCTAACAAAAGTTGCAAAAAAAGGTTTTCTATAATAATCTTCATTATTTTGAAAAAAATTAATAAAGAAAGTGGGTAATAATAAGACTTCAGGTGAATTTTCCATCATAACAATAATTTTTCCATCTAAAAGATTTTTAGAAGTATCATCTGGTTTTTCACTTACAATCATTGTAGGAAAAAAAGTATAATTTTGATTTCTAATTAACTCTTTTATATAATTTATATCAAAAACACCATCAATATCTATATCCTCTATATCTTTAATTATTTTATTAGCAACATTTATATCGCAAATATTACCCATATAAATCACTGCAACTTTACTTTTAGATTCTCTACCTACAGTTAATTCTTCAATAATTAAATCTTTAGATTTGACACGTTTTCTAATAAGACCTAAATTAGTGTTATAATTTTCATTAAAGCTATCTTTAGGCCCACGAGTAACAGGCTCACTTGTAGGGGGATTAACACCTCTATCAATACTTGCTCTTGTTTCAAATGCTAAAAATGTTTTATCGTAAATAATAACAGTAAACCCACTAAATAAAAAATAGAGCAAATTGTCAAAGTCTTTTATAGTTTTTTTATTAATACCAGGAACAAATTGTTGTAAATCTTTATTTATATTAATATTTTTCTTTGCGCTATTTCTTTTATTACCAAAAAATTTTAATATAAAATCATTAATTCTATCTGTACTACATACAGTTTCAATTGCTACTACATAAACAGTGCTAAAAAAGCCATAACTTAATTCTTTTATCAT
This sequence comes from uncultured Bacilli bacterium, assembly GCA_944358255.1. Taxonomy (GTDB): domain Bacteria; phylum Bacillota_I; class Bacilli_A; order RF39; family UBA660; genus CALVVN01. The sequence goes on from CALVQQ010000005.1 coordinate 7,488, forward strand.
TAAATCTGGCATTGTTTTCTTTAATTTATATAACTTTCTCAACACATCTTTACTGTTCATATTATTAAGTTTTACAAAAAAAATGTTTATATACGTGATATAATAACTACAGGAGAAAATATGATAGTTAAAATAGAAAATATAAATCACCAAGGTTTAGGAATTACAAGAGTAAATGGCAAAGTAACATTTGTTGAAAATGCGTTGCCTGGTGAAGTAATAGATATAATACTTACAAATGAGAAAAAAAATTATAACTTAGCAAAGATTCAAAAAATAATTCAAAAAAGCTCTTATAGAATAGATCCAATATGCCCATATTTTAATGAATGTGGCGGTTGTGACTTTGGCCATGTGAACTATGAAACTGAACTTAAATATAAAAAAGAAAAAGTAGAAAATATCTTAAAAAAATACGCACACATAGATGTAAACATAGAAATAACACCTTCTGATAAAGTATACAACTATAGAAATAAAATAACATTACATAAACAAAATGAAAAGATAGGTTTAGTAAAAAAGAATAGTAGTGAAGTAATAGAAATTAAAGAATGCAAATTAGTCGATGAAAAGATAAATGAAATATTACGTAACAATCCAAAAGAAGGAATTATTAGGACTAATGGAAAAGAGATAATCTCAAATGAAAATGAAAATATAACAATAAACATAGATAAATATAAATTCAAAGTCAATTTAAATTCATTTTTTCAAATAAATCCATATACTTATGAAAAAATGTTTAATCACATAAAAAAACTTATCAGTTCAAATGATGTATTACTTGATTTATATTCCGGAGTTGGCGTGTTTTCGATTTTACTAAGTGAAAATTGCAAAAAAATATATGGAATAGAAATAAATGAAAACTCCTATAAAAATACTTTAGAAAATAAAAAAATAAACAATTTAGAAAATATCACTTTTATGTTAGGAAAAGTAGAAGATAACTTACCAAAAATTAATGAAAAAATTGATACAATAATTGTAGATCCACCTAGAAGTGGTCTAAGTAAAACAACAATAAAACAAATTATTAGTATAAATCCTAAAAAAATCATATATGTATCTTGTAATCCAATGACATTAGCAAGAGATTTAAATTTATTAAATAATAGTTACAAATTAGAATGCATCAAAGTTTTTGACATGTTTCCTAGAACCAATCATGTTGAATGCGTATGCGAACTAAAAAGTTGTTAATCATTATAAAATATAATAATTTAGCAGATTTATTTATATATATTAAATTAATAATATTATTTAACTAAACAAATAATTAATGAAAGTAGTTGATATTTATGGAATATAGAAAAGCAATAATTAGTGACATTAACTGCATAGCACAACTTGTTACGGATTTGATTGGATCTTGTAACATTAAATCTAAAAAATCAATATTAGAAACTAACATTGAAGATATAACTAAAGATATAAATAATTATTATATATGTATTATTGATGGTAAAATTGTAGGAACTTGCGGAATAAGCAATGTTATAAAATCCGATAAATATAATTTGAATTTAAAGAATATCAGAGAAATTTTATATTTAGCTGTAGATAAAAAATATCAAGGTAGAGGTATCGGAACAAACTTATTAAAATTGTGCAGTTGTAATAATAAATATGACATCCTTTATGAGGCATGGGGTGACAATGGAAAATATGTAAATTCTAAATTTATTTTAAAAAAATGTGGATATGAATTAATTAAAAATTTAGGAAATAACTATTATAGAAAAAATAATTATTGCCCTAAATGTGTAAATAGAGATAAAAATTGTAATAAATGTATTGCTCAAATTTGGATTAAACATAAATATACAAACCTCTGCTAAATTACTACGTTTTGTTTGAAAATGTTATTTTATACAAACATACAAAAAACAAATTGAAGTGTATGTAAACTAAACAAAGTCACTTCATTATATAAAGATTAATTGAAAATCATAGCAATAAAAAGTAATTGTGCAAAAAATATGATATAATACAAATAAGAAATTTATTATACGTACAGGTGGTAAAATGAACTATATAGAGAAAGCCAACAACGAATTGAAAGAATATTTTAAAACATTAGAACCAAATTTTCCGGAGTGGTTAAATGAGTATATTGAGACAAAAGAACTTTTATCTCAAAAATATATAAGTATAACATGTGGGACAATATATTCTGATTTATTCGAAAGCAAATTTTTCTTTTCAAGTTTAGATCACTCAATAGCAGTTGCATTAATAGTGTGGCATTTTACTCATGACAAAAAACAAACTATAGCAGGGCTCTTCCACGACATAGCAACGCCGGCATTCAAACACTGCGTAGATTTTTTAGATGGAGATTATATGAATCAAGAATCAACAGAAGACTTAACATCCGACATTATTAAAAATTCTAGTGACATTATGAAACTCTTAAAAAGAGATGAGATAAAACTTTCTGAAATAGATAATTATCACTTATATCCAATTGCTGACAATGATACACCAAAATTATCAGCAGATAGATTAGAATATTCGCTATCAAATGCATTATTTACTTATAGATTATTAGAGAAAAGTGTAATAGAAGAAATTTATAATGACATTGAAATTCAAAAAAATGAAAACAATGAAATTGAATTAGGATTTAAAACAAAAAGAATAGCGAGAGAATTTGTTAAAGTAACTAGCAAATTATCAATAATATATAGAGAAGACAGGACAAGATATTCAATGCAATTTATTGCAGACATATTAAAAAAACTTAATGAAGAAAACAAAATATCTAAAAAAGATTTATATGAACTCAAAGAAAGTGAAATAATAAACATAATTGAAAAATCCAAATACAAAAAAATATTTAATATTTGGAAAACTGCCAAAAAAGTAAAAACATCAAAAGAAGAACCCAAAAATGTATATTATGTTAATCACCCAGCAAAAATTAGATATATTGATCCATTATTAAATGGAAATAGAATTTCAAAAAAATGTAAAATTGCAAAAAAAATGATAGATAAAAATCTATCATATGATATGAATAAATATGTTTATTTAGATTTAGAAATGTAAAAGGTGTAATGTATGATAAAAGAAGAAAAATACCAAAAAATTGAAAATTTTTTTAAAAAAGACTTAGAAATAAAGCAAATATTAAATACAATAATACCTACAGAGGCAGATTTTTACGATGAAGAATCTAAAATAAGATATACAGATAAATTAATTAAAGAAATCAATAAAATTGCCTTTTTAATACAACAAATTATTAACGATTTTAATATTCCAGACCATATAAAAGAAACATTTGCAACTAAAATTAAACAAATAGAACAAAACATAAACGGAAGCGAATTTTATAATACTTTAAATCAAGGATTATTAAAAACATTACAATATATTAAAAGTAATATTAGCGACTTAAGACCCGAATTTGTAGATTCAGTTAGAAAAGGATTTAAAGGATATTATTTATTTTATGGTGAAAATGTTGAAACACCTATAACGATTATGAATTTTTACACTATATACATAGCTACATAATAAACAATGAAAAATTTTATGAATACGTACCTGAAATTAAGAGTAAAAAAGAAAATGAAACAGATGAATGGGAGGGAGTATTTTTAAGAGGGAAAACAGACGAACCTGGAGAAAAATTATTTGATGAAATTTTAAAAAATAATATAAATAGTGATAGAATAGACATATTAAGTTTGACAGACAAAATATTATTAATGGCGCGCGACTTAGGCCATGCGACAGTATTAGAAATTGATACTACAGATAAAGAAAAAATATTTGTAAGATATTTTATACCTAAAAACAATAATACAAATATGACAGCAAATTTAAAAGGAATAAACGTAAATAAGTCCGAATTTGCAGTTGGAGATTTTTTAACAAATAAAGAAAATTTTTCAAATGATATAATAACTCTTATAAAGGGAATTGCAACAGATCTAGATATGGAAAAAAATAATAATTACTAGTAAACCAAAGCATTAAAAGGAGAGTAAAAATGAAAAAAACATTAAAAATAATTTTATTAATAGCATTATTTATAGTAATAATAATAAGTTCACTAGTTATATGGGATTTAATTCAAGAAAACAAATTAAATGAGGAACTAGAATACATAAGTGAACTAACTAATGCAGAAAAAATTGATGTCGAAGAAATCTATAAAGTATTAAATCGAACAATTACAAAAGGAGATTACGAAGAAGTAGAAAAATCCTTTAAAAACTATTTAAAAGATAATTTTGATAACACACTTAAAATTGCAGATATATTAAATGATGAAAATTTGATAAATATTTTAACAGTTGAAAATTATTTGAATGATGGTAAAGATTTTATAAAGTCAAAGCAATATATAGAAGATACAAAAAACAACCTCACAGAATACAAAAATGTATACTTAGAATTTTTTACTGAAGAAAAAGCAATGTCGTATATAAATGACAAAAATTTAGACAAATACTATATTGAATTATATAGAGAAGAATATGTAGGAGATATAGAATATGATAATGGAACAGAAGAAGTAGAAAAATCTTTAAATGAAATATTAGATATGCTAAATATTTATGAAGAAGTTATTAACATGTTATCAAATAACCAAAATGCGTGGGAAATAGTTGGAAAAAATATAGTTTTTGATGATACTGAATTATCAAATAAATATGATGAACTAATCAATAAATTGTAAAAAATATTTTAGAGTAACTTACCTGTAACTTTAATAATAATATAATTATTAATGAAAAGGAGAAAAGTTATGGAAATATTAAAAGTTGAAAATTTAACAAAAATATATGGAAAAGATACAACAAAAGTTATTGCGTTAGATGATGTTTCATTTTCTATCGAAAAGGGAGAATTTGTTGCAATTGTCGGTGCAAGTGGAAGTGGTAAATCAACATTGTTACATATTATAGGTGGGGTTGATAGACCAACTTCAGGGAAAGTATATATTGATGGAAAAGATATTTTTAAATTAGATGATGATAAATTAGCGATTTTCAGAAGAAGGCAAGTGGGTTTAATATATCAATTCTATAATTTGATTCCAATATTAAATGTTGAAGAAAATATTGCATTACCATTATCATTAGATAATAGAGAAATAGACAAAGAAGAATTAAATGAAATGCTAAAATTATTAGGTTTACAAAACAGAAAAAAACATTTGCCTAATGAATTATCAGGTGGACAACAACAAAGAACTAGCATAGGTAGAGCTTTAATAACTAAACCAACAATAATATTAGCAGATGAACCAACAGGAAACTTGGATTCTAAATCGAGCGATGAAATTGTAACACTACTAAAAAAATCAAATAAAGATTTAAAACAAACAATTATTATGATTACACATAACATGGAAATTGCAAAATATGCTGACAGAATAATAAAAATAGAAGACGGTAAAATTGTTGAGGAGGTTTAAAATGTCCTTGCTTAACAAGTTAACAATAAAAAATTTGAAATTAAATAAAAAAAGAACAATTGTTACTATAATTGGAATAATTTTGTCAGTTGCTTTAATTACTGCAGTTTCGACAATATATGCAAGTGGAGTAAAATCGTTAATAAATTTTGAAATACACGAAAAAGGTAATTTTCATGTAGCCTTTTATAACGTTCCAAACGAAGAAATACAAACGTTTAAAAACAATCGAGCAATTGAAGAGATAAATATAACAAAAAACATTGGGTATGCCAACATTGATTCAAAAAACGAATATAAACCTTACGCGTACATAAAAGCATTTACACAAAAATCATTAGAAAATTTATCAATAAAATTAGTTGAAGGTAGATTGCCAGAAAACGAAAACGAAATACTAATTCCGACCCATTTAAAAACTAATGGAAGAATTGATTACCAGATTGGAGACACAATAACTTTAGAGGTTGGTAAAAGAGTAGATAATGGAGGTCACGAATTAACACAAAATAATCCATACAATCCAGTTAATATGACAGAAACAACGGTAGATATGGAAACCGGCAAAGAAGAAACCAACTACATAGAAAAAAGTGAAGAAAAAATCATTGATACAACCACAAAAACATACAAAATAGTTGGAATAATAGAAAGGCCAGCATCAAACATAGAAGATTACATCGCACCAGGATATACACTAATAACATATACCGATGAAAAAAACTTTGAAGGAAACGTCGACTTATACATACTTTATAACGACAAATCATTAAAAAACATATATAAAATAACAGCAGGTATATTAGAAATCGATGAAGATCTATTCGAAAAAGCATATACAGGAGTATCAAATGCAACCTACGAAGAATTTGAAAAAATAAACGAAGAATTAAGTAAATCAAAGTATGAAATAAACGTTAATGATTATTTAATAAGTTTAGAAACAAATCCAATAAGTGGAAGCGGAGTTGGAGGACTAGGAATAGTAGCTGGAATTGTAATAACAATCATAATTACTACATCAGTATTTTGCATAAAAAATAGTTTTGACATATCAATAACGGAGAAAATCAAACAATATGGTATGTTAAAAAGCATAGGAGCCACAAAAAAACAGATTAAGAAAAATGTTTTTTATGAAGCAACAATTTTGGGAATGATTAGTATTCCGCTAGGTATATTATCAGGTTTTGTAGCATCATACATACTAATTATAATAAGCAATTATTATTTAAAAGATATGTTAAGCGATGGCTTAAAACTTATATTTTCGTTTTCTTATATTGCAATTATCATAGCAATTTTGTTAGGAATAATTACAATATACTTATCAGCATTTAGAAGTGCAAGTAAAGCATCTAAAACATCTCCAATAGATTCAATAAGAAATAGTTCAAATATTAAAATAAATAAAAAAAGTTTAAAATGTCCAAAAATTATAAACAAATTATTTGGAATAGGAGGAGAAATATCATATAAAAATTTAAAAAGAAATAAGAAAAAATATAGAACTACAACCATTTCAATAGTAGTTTCTGTAACTGTATTTATTGCATTATTTAGTTTTATGAGAATCGCTTTTGATATGGTAGAAAACGAACTTAATATTAGTGAGTATAATGTGTATTTATCTAATAGTGGTAATGGAAATAATCTAGATAAGTTTATTGAAACTACAAAATTCGACAACATTGAAAATTATACAATACTTAGACAAGCTACTATAAAATCCATTGAAAACTATTATAGTTCTGAATATATTAATTGGTTAAAATTAGAGCTAGACCCAGATATAGATAATTATATTAATATAATTGCAATTGGTGATGATCAATATAAAAAATATATAGATTCATTAGGATTAAAATATGAAGATGTAAAGGATAAGTTAATATTATCTGATTACGCTAATATAAGCAAATACGATAATGAAAAGAACAAATTTGTAAATAAATATATGAGAATTAATTATTTAAAAAAAGGAGATGTAATAAAAGGCTTTGTTGATAATGATGTTTCAATTAATTTAGAAATTGCTTTTGTTGCAGAAGAAAAACCATTTGGTTTAAAAAATAGAGAAAGTTCACAATTTGTTATCAGTGATGAATTATTTGATAAATTATTTACTTCCGAAGATTTAGAGATATTTTATAATTCAAATAATGCTAATAAGTTACAAGATGAAATTGATGAGTATTTAAAAACTGAAGATTATTATCTAAATAATTTAGAAGAAAATGTTAGAATTATGAACAACTTATTCACACTGATTGGGATATTTTTATACGGATTTATAATAGTTATATCATTAATAGGAATAACAAATATATTTAACACAATAACAACAAATATGGAATTAAGACGACAAGAATTTGCAATGCTAAAATCAGTCGGAATGACAAAAAAAGAATTCAATAAAATGATAAGACTAGAAAGTTTGTTTATTGGAATAAAATCATTAATAATAGGAATAACTTTAGGAACTATATTATCGTATACTATTCATTATTTCTTAGCAGAGGACAGTGGAATGCCATATGATTTACCGTTATTAGGAATATTAATATCTATATTAATAGTATTTATATTAATATTTGTTATAATGAAATACTCTATAAATAAAATAAATAAACAAAACACAATTGAAACTATCCGTAATGAAAACATTTAAAAGGGCAAAAGCCCTTTTAAAAATGGTATAATATAAATGAAGGGAGTTTATATTATGAATATTTTATTAATTGAAGATAATTTATCTATAATAAAAGGTTTATCATATTATTTTGAAAGTAACAACTACAATTTGATATATAAAACTAATATCAGTGATGCGTTAAAATACATAAATGAAAATAAAAAAATTAATTTAATAATTCTTGATATAATGCTACCAGATGGAAATGGTGTGGAACTATATAAAAAAGAAATATTAAATTTAGGTATACCAACAATTTTTCTAACAGCAAAAGACGATGAAGATGAAATTGTAAAATGTCTAAATTTGGGTGCAGAAGATTTCATGACTAAACCTTTTAGTACTAAAGAATTATTAGCTAGAGTAAATAAAATAATAAATCGCTTTCAAAAACAAAATAAAATACAAATTAAAGATATCATATTTGATTTAGATAAAATGATATTATATAAAAATAATAAACCAGTAAGTTTAAGTCCGTTGGAATTAAAAATAATTAATTTATTATTTTCTAATTTAAATAAGGTTATAAGCAGAGACATATTATTAGATAAAATTTGGGAATGGACAGGAAACGATGTTGATGACCATACTATAACAGTATATTTTAAAAGAATAAGAGAAAAAATAGGAACTGATATTATTATTACAATCAAAGGTATAGGATATAGAATAGATGAAAAATAAAATAGAATTAAAAAAATATATAAAATTAACTATTTTAATATCAATAATGTTTTTGATAATAACTCCAATTATAAATACATATGAATACAAAAAATATAACCAAAACTTTAACAATAAAATTGAAGAAATAATATACATATTAAAAACAAAATATCCACTATTATCAGAAAACGAAATCATAACAATTTTAAATCAAGAAAGCAAAGAAACATTCACATTTAAAAAATATGGATTAAATACTGATAAAGAAGCGATTTTAATTGATAACTATAAAACATATAATAAATTTTTACTAATAAATACTGCCATAACAATAACATTTCTCATTATAATAACGACAGTATTCTTCATATATAATAGAAAAAAAGAAAAAAATATAAATGAAATCATAGAATATATAAAACAAATAAATAAAAGAAACTATGAACTTAAAATAGATTCTATTTCTGAAGATGAATTATCTATATTAAAAAATGAAATATATAAAACAACCATAATGTTAAAAGAAATAGCAGAAAATTCAAAAAATGATAAACAAAATTTAAAAAAATGTTTAGAAGATATATCGCACCAAATAAGAACACCATTAACTAGTATTATAATAATGCTTGATAATATTATAGAAGATCAAAAAATGGATGAAAAAACGAAAAATAACTTTATACGAGAAATAAAGCGTAATATTTTAAATATAAACTTTTTAGTAGAAAATTTGTTGAAATTATCTAAATTTGATTCTAACACAATTGAATACAAAAAAGAAAATACAATTTTAGCAAACATAATACAAAATTCCATAAAGAATGTATCAACATTATGTGATTTAAAAAATATAAAAATAATAGTGAAAGGAGAAGAAAATACAAAAATATTATGCGACTTTAAATGGCAAGTAGAAGCAATAACAAATATATTAAAAAATTGCATAGAATATTCTGAAGAAAATCAAAAAATATATATTGAATATAGTCAAAATAACGTATATACTAAAGTTACAATTAAAGATTTTGGAGAAGGAATTTCAGCTAAAGATTTACCAAACATATTTGATAGATTTTATAAAGGCAAAAATTCGAGCATGAATAGCATAGGAATTGGGTTGGCATTATCAAAATCAATATTAGAAGAAGATAATGGTAATATAAATGTGACCTCATCAAATAAAAGTACAGTTTTTACAATAAAATATTATAAATAAAGGAGAAAAAATGTTAGAAAATATTTTTGTATTAACACACAGTTCTATAAAAATTAAGAATAGCAAAACTATTTATTTTGATCCATTTAAAATAGATAAAAACTATAATGATGCAGATTACATATTCATAACACACAGTCATTACGATCATTATTCAGAAGAAGACATAAAAAAAGTTAGAAAAAAAGAAACAAAAATTATTATAACATCAGATTTAAAAGAAAAAGTAAAAGAACTTGGTTTTGAAAATTCAAATATAATCATTGTCACTCCAAACGAAAAATACATAATTGACACATTGAAGATAGAGACCATACCAGCATATAACAATGAAAAACAATTTCACCCAAAATCTAATAACTGGGTAGGATACATAATAGAAATTAATGGCGAAAAGTATTACATAGCTGGAGATACAGACATTACAGAAGAAAACAAGAGTATAAATTGTGACGTGGCATTTTTACCAATTGGTGGAACATTTACAATGAATTATGAAGAAGCAGCCAAACTTACTAACATAATAAAACCAAAAATAGTAATACCAATACACTATGGTAGCATAGTAGGGAATAGAGAAGATGCAGAAAAGTTTATAAAGTTAATTAATAAAGATATTAGATGTGAAATAAAATTAAAATGGTAAGGAAATAATTATGAAAAATAGCAAAGTTGAAAAATATTGCCTATTATTTACAATATTCATATTTGGAAGTTTTATTGGATTTATTTTAGAGAATTTCTATGTAATCATAATAAAAAATGGATATTTATTAAGAAGGAGTTTAATATATGAACCACTTATACCAATCTATGGGATAGGTGCTTTAACAATGTATTTTCTATTAAAAATTAAGCAAAAAGAAAATAAATATTTAATACTTAAAATATTTATAATAGGTTTTATAGCTGGAAGTACAGTAGAATATATTTGCTCATACATGCAGCAAAATATATTTGGAACCATATCGTGGGATTACTCAAAAAAAATGTTTAATTTAAATGGCAGAATTAATTTGTTTCATTCTATTCTATGGGGATTATTGGGAATACTATTTTACTATTTAATCTTGCCAATGATTGAACAAATTAACATAAAAAGCAAAAAAGTCAAAGTACTTTTAGTAATAATATCTTGCATTTTTGTAATTGATTGCACAATTTCAGCGTTAGCCTGTTACCGACAAAAAGAAAGAAGAGAAAACTCAATTGCAAGTAATAAAATAGAAGTCTTATTAGATAAACATTATCCAGACGAATTTTTAAATAAAGTATACAATCATGCCAGAATTCCTAAAAATTAATGAAAAAATTGTGATAAATATTTACTAGAAAATTTAAAATGATACAATATAGTTAAGAATAACGCCTAAAAGGAGGACCTATGTCATACATAAAAGTTGAAAATTTAACAAAAGAATATACAATGGGAGAAATAAAATTACTTGCAGTAGATGACGTATCATTTGAAATAAGCGAAGGAGAACTTACAGTAATTTTAGGCCCAAGTGGTGCTGGGAAAACAACGATTTTAAACATACTTGGTGGAATGGACACTCCAACGAGTGGCAGCATCATAATTGATGGAAAAGACATATCAAAATACAACAACAAAGAGCTAACGTATTATAGAAGAAACGATATAGGATTTGTTTTTCAATTCTACAATTTAGTACAAAATTTAACAGCACTTGAAAATGTAGAATTAGCAAGCCAAATATGTAAAGATACAATTCCAGCAAAAGAGGTTTTAGAAAAAGTTGGCCTTGCAAAAAGAATGAACAACTTTCCTAGTCAACTATCCGGAGGAGAACAACAACGTGTCGCAATTGCAAGAGCAATCGCTAAAAAGCCAAAACTATTACTATGTGATGAACCAACAGGAGCATTAGATTCTATAACTGGAAAAAAAGTATTAGAAGTTTTACAAGACATAGGCAAAAAATACAACATAACTGTAGTAATTATTACACATAACCAAATAATATCTCAAATGGCAAATAAAGTCATAAAAATGAAGAATGGAAAAATAAGCGATTTAATCATCAACAAAAAGCCAAAAGATATTAAGGAGATTGATTGGTAATGGGGTTACTATTTAAAAACAGCATAAAAAAAATATTTAAATCTTTTGGAAGATTTATATCTATTTCAGTGATAATCATGCTTGGAACCGGATTTTTCCTTGGGTTAAAAGAGTCAACACCAGGGATGTTTTATACTGCGGATAAATACTACGATGATAGCAAATTAATGGACTATAAAATAACTAGTACATATGGCTTGACTGATGAAGATATAGAATCATTAAAAAATTTAGAAAATGTTAAAGAAGTAATAGCAACATACTCATTAGATACAATGGCAAATGGTAGTTCTATAAGATTACATGCCATAGAAAATGAAGTTAACAAAGTAAAATTAATAGATGGACGTATGCCAGAAAACAACAATGAATGCGTTGCTGACAGCAACAAATATCAAGTAGGCGACATACTAGCCTTTGACGAACCAAGTGAATACCTAAACATCAATGGATGTGAAGTAGTTGGAACAATAAATTCAGCATTATATATATTCAGTAGTTATGGAATATCAAATAGTGGAGATGGAAAACTAGAATCATTTGCATTTATACCAAGAGAAGCATTTAATTATGAATACTACACAGAAAGTTATATAATTGCAAAAGGAACAGAAGAAACAAATTCATATGAAAACGAATATAACGAAAAAGCAAATGAATTATATGAAGAATTAATCTTATTAAAGCCCATACGAGAATCAATAAGATACGAAGAGATAATGAAAGAAGCTTACGATGAAATAACAAAAATACAAAATGAACTAAATGAAGAGATAGCAAAAAATCAAAACAAATTAAATGAAGCAAAACAAGAACTCGATGAAGGACAACAAATATTAAACAAAACAAAAGAAGAAACATTAAACACAATAAACAAAAACTATAACGATCTTATCAACAACAAAGAGACTATAGTAAATGAATTAAAAAACAATAACATTGAAGTAAACGAACTTGGAACGACAATAAACATTTTAAATCAAACAATAACAACGCTTAAAGAACAACTCAATTTAATAGGGCCAGAAACAGAAGAATATAAAAATTTAGAATTACAAATAAATGCATTAGAAACACAATATAATAGTTTAATAGAAATAAACACAAACTTAACAAAAATTGAAAAAGGAATAAAAGAAATCGAACAGGAAAAATACAATTTTGAAATCAAAATTCAAGAAGAACAAGACAAATTAGATGAAGGCTATGAAGAATATTATAGTGGAGTTAACGAATTAGAAAATGCAAAAAAAGACGCAGAAGAACAAATTAACAAAGCAAAACAAGAACTAGAAGAAATTGAAAAACCAGTTTGGTATTTATTAGACCGAAACGATAACACTGGATACCAAAATTACAAAGACGATGCAGAAAAAGTAGAAGCAATTTCTAAAATATTACCAGTTTTCTTCATTATAATTGCCTTACTTATGTGTTTAAATACACTTAGTAGATTAATAGAAGAAGAAAGAACAGAAATAGGAATACTACAATCAAACGGATTTAGTAAAACAAGAATTATTTCAAGCTACCTATACTATGTACTCACATCGTCAATAATAGGAATATTAGTCGGAATATTCCTAGGTTATCAAGTTATATCAAAATTAATATATGGTGTTTTTACAGCAAATTACTATTTACCAGAATATATAGTAGTTGTAAATCCAATTACACTATGTACAATAATTATTTTTACTTTATTCTTAATGATAATGGTAACTGTTATAGCGTGCAGCAAAGAACTAAAATGCAAACCAGCAGATTTACTAAGACCAAAAGCGCCAAAATCAGGAAAGAAAATATTTGTAGAAAGAGTAAATTTCATATGGAATAAATTTAGCTTTATGAGTAAAATAACTACTAGAAATTTATTTAGATACAAAAAAAGAATAATAATGACAATTTTAGGTGTATCAGGATGCACTGCATTACTATTAACAGGATTTGGACTAAACGACAGCATAAATATAATTTCAAAAATACAATATCAAGACATAATAAAATATGACAAAATGATAACATTAAAAGACGAAGTAGAAACAATAGATGAAAAAATAGAAAATCTATTTAATCAAAACAACATATCAAACTATTTATTAATTAACCAAAATACATACACATATAAACATGATGGAAAAGAAGAAACTGTATATTTAATCGTGCCAAATAATGTAAACGAACTAAATAATTACATATCATTAAAAAGCACAGAAACAGAAGAAGAAGTAACTTTATCAGATGATGGAGTAACAATAACTAGTCAAATGGCAGACCAATTAAATGTTGATGTTGGAGAAAACATAAGTATAAGAAATAGTGACAATGAACTAATAATAATGCGAGTTGATAACATCATTTATAACTATGTTTCGCACTATATATACATAAGCCCAAATTACTACGAAAAAATATTTAACATTGAACCAAAATACAACAACATTTTAATAAACGGAAATATAACAAGCGATATCGAGTTAGAAGATTACAATATGTATCTAATTACAAAGACTAGTGAAATAGAAGACACATTTGATGATTTAATAAAAAATATCAACAAACTAATCGTATTAGTTATAGTATGTGCATCATTATTAGCATTTGCAGTATTATATAACCTAACAATAATTAATGTAACAGAAAGAAAAAGAGAAATTGCAACATTTAAAGTTTTAGGTTTTAACAGTAAAGAAATATTTATATTTATATATAGAGAAACATTTGTACTAACAATATTTGGCTCACTATTAGGTTTAATATTAGGCGTATTTTTGCATAGATTCGTAATTTACACAGCACAGACAGGAAGTGTACTTTTCCTATATAATATAGAATGGTACAGTTACGTAATATCTGTAATAATAACAGTAATATTATCTTTAATAGTACAATTAATAATAAATAAAACTATAAAGAAAATAGACATGATAGATTCATTAAAATATGTAGAGTAAAAATGAACAAAGAAATTTATAAACTATTATTAACAATACCTAAAGGTAAAGTAACCACTTATAAAGAAATAGCTATTAAACTAGGAAATAAAAACCTATGTAGACATGTAGGAAATGTACTACACAAAAATCCTAACGAAAGCAAATATCCATGTTATAAAGTAGTAAGTAGCAATGGAAAACTTAGTAACAATTATGCCTTTGGAGGAATAGAAAAGCAAAAAGAAAAACTAGAAAAAGAAAACATTAAAGTAACAAATGGCAAAGTAGATTTAAATAAATACATATATAAATTTAATAGTAATAACTAAAACAATTAAAATATTTTAATCAAACACATTGACAAATAAATGTACGCGTTATAGAATTGAAATAAGGAGGCAAAAATGAAAGAACTTTATATTGATTTTGATGGCGTAATTTTAGACACTATACCTCATTTATATCAAGCCGCAGACGAAGCAGGAAGAGAAAGAAGTGATTCAAAATTTTACGAAACGTTTGATTTTAAAAAAATATTAAAAGATGAGAATATATTAAATGATAGCATAAATTGCATACAAAAAATAATAGACAGTGAAAAATTTAGTGTTGCAGTATTGACACATATACATTCATTACAGGAAGGAATAGATAAAGTTGAATATATTAGAAAATATTTTAAAGACATTACAATAATACTAGTTCCAAAGAAAATTTCAAAAACAAAAATGATTCATACCGAAGGAGCAATATTAATAGATGATTATGCCCATAATTTGAGGGAATGGGAAAGTGAAGGCGGAATCAGCGTTAGATTTTCTCAAAAAAGAAATGGAAAGGGTTTTTTAGTAGTTGATAAATTAGATCAAATAATAGACATGTTTTAAGGAGTAAAATGAAAGTAGAAACAATAGTAGTAGGACCATTAGACACAAATTGTTATATAATAGAAAAACAAAATGATTGTTTAATAATAGACCCAGGTGATGAATTTGAAAAAATAAACAAATACATAACCTATTCCAAATTAAATGTAAAAGGTATATTAATAACACATTATCATTTTGATCACATTCAAGCATTATATAAATGCGTGAATACTTTTGAGTGTCCCATTATTGACTACAAAAACAAACAAAAAATTCTGGACTTTAACTATGAGATAATAGAAACAAAGGGGCATCATTTCAGTTCAGTTACATTTTATTTTAAGCAACTCAATTCAATGTTTGTTGGAGATTTAATATTTAAAGGTAGCATTGGAAGAACAGACTTAGAAGGGGCCAATGAAGAAGAAATGATAAATAGCCTTAAAAAAATAATAAAATTTGATGAAAATATAAAAATATATCCAGGTCATGGACCAAGTACATATCTAAACGAAGAAAAAAAGACAAATCCATATTTAAAAGTGGAGAATTACTTATGATTGCAAGTGTATTAGTAGAATATAACATTAAACAACTTGACAAAGTATTTGACTACAAAATACCTGAAAACCTCAAAGTAAAAAAAGGGATGAAAGTACGAGTACCATTTGGAAAACAAAATATAGAAGGGTTTGTTCTTAACATACACACAAACGAAGATAAAAATATTGAATACAAAGAAATTATAAAAATAGAAAACGAAGAATTTATAATTAATGAAGAATTATTAACACTAGGAAAATGGATGAGCGAGCAAACAATCTCATCACTAATCAGTTGTTACCAAGCAATGTTTCCCAAAGCATTAAAAGCAGATCATAAAGCAAACATAAACAAAAAATATGAAAAGTATATTAAATTAGTCAGCAGGGAGAAAACTGAAGAATACATAAAAAACAAAAAAATTAATGAATCACAATTAAAGATTATCAACAAATTAAAAGAAAATAACGAACTCTTAAAAAGTGAAATAAATAGTCCAAGCCTAAAAACACTAATTAAAAACGAAATAGTATGCGAAACAAAAAAAGAAGTAAACAGAAAAATTTTAATAAGTGAAGAAGCACCGCAAAAAATAGAATTAACACAAGAACAAAAAGACGCATATAATGAGATAAAAAATAGTAAAAACAAAACAATACTCTTGCACGGAGTAACTGGAAGCGGTAAAACAGAAATATATATAAAATTAATAAAAGACTGTTTAAATAGTGGACAAACAGCAATTTTTCTTGTACCAGAAATAAGTCTAACACCACAAATAATATCAAGACTAAGTAGCGAATTTTCAAATGACGTTGCAATACTACACTCAAGACTTAGCGAGGGTGAAAAATATGATGAATACAGAAAAATATTAAAATGCGAAGTAAAACTAGTAGTCGGTGCCAGAAGCGCAATATTTGCGCCTTTAAAAAACATAGGATTAATTATAATAGACGAATGCAGCAGTGCTTCATACAAACAAGAAAACAATCCCAAATATAACACAATAGATGTAGCAATAGAAAGAGCAAAAAACAACAAAGCTTTTGTAGTAATGGGAAGTGCAACACCGTTACTAGAACAATACGCTAGAGGAGTAAAAGGTGTTTATAAATTAGTAGAGATGCCAACTAGAATAAACAAACAACTACCAAATATAAAAATAATTGACATGTCAAAAGAAATTAAAAAAAGAAATACAATTTTAAGCAGCGAATTAAAACAAAAAATAAATGACAGATTAGAAAAAAAAGAACAAGTAATATTATTATTAAATAGGCGAGGATATTCAACATACATCAGCTGCGCGGCGTGCGGTTATGTTTACAAATGCCCACATTGTGATATAAGTCTAATATACCATAAAACTACAAACAATTTAAGATGTCACTACTGTGGATATAGCATAAAAATGAATGATAAATGCCCTAAATGTGGAGAAGAAAGCTTATTAACGTTAGGAATGGGAACAGAAAAATTAGAAAAATACATACAAGAAGAGTTTCCAACATCAAAAGTATTAAGAATGGACATTGACACCACAACGAAAAAAGGAAGTCATCAAAAACTAATAGAAAGTTTTAAAAATAGAGAATACGACATATTAGTAGGAACACAAATGATATCCAAAGGTTTAAACTTTCCGCATGTAACACTAGTAGGCATAATAAATGCAGACAACAGTTTAAACATCCCAGACTTTAGAAGCCATGAAAAAACATTTGAAATTCTCACACAAACAAGTGGAAGAAGTGGCAGAAACGAACTTCTAGGAGAAGTAATAATACAAACATTTAACCCAGACAACTACGTTTTTACATGCCTAAAAAAACACAACTATATAGATTTTTATAACCATGAAATGTTAATAAGAAAAACACTTAAATATCCACCATACTATTATTTAATTCAAATAAAAATAAGTAGTTTAAAATACGAAACTGCAAAAAAAGAAAGCATGACAATTAAAGACTATTTAAAAAATAACCTTAGTGAACAATTCATCATACTAGGACCTTCAACAGCAAACATTTTCAAATTAAATAACAAATACTATTTCAGTATAATAATAAAATACAAAAAAGAAGAAAACATACTTGAAGTTTTAAAAAATCTTACTAATAACTATCTTAAAACTAACACTAATTTAGACATAAACATAAATCCATTATCAACAATATAATTAACACTTACAATATAAAATGTTATAATAAAAACGGTGATCAAATGAAAAACAAAAAAGTAATATTTATGGGAACTCCTGAATTTGCAGTACCAATTTTACAAATGCTAATAGAAAATACAGAAGTGATACTAGTCGTAACCCAACCTGATAAAGAAGTAGGAAGAAAAAAAGAAAAAAAATTTTCTCCTATAAAAGAACTAGCAATTAAAAATAACATTGAAACATTTCAACCAATAAAAATAAAAGAAGATTACAAATACATCTTAGAAAAAAATCCAGACATCATAATCACTTGCGCGTATGGACAAATAATACCAAATGAATTAATCGAAACACCAAAATATGGGGCAATAAATGTACACGCCTCACTATTACCCAAACTAAGAGGTGGAGCGCCTATTCACCATGCAATTATAGACGGATACAAAAAAACAGGCATAACAATAATGTACATGAGTTCTAAAATGGATGCAGGAGACATAATATCACAAAAAGAAATTACTATTAATGATAAAGACAATGTTGGAACTCTTCACGACAAACTATCCAAAATTGGGACAGAATTACTAAAAGAAACATTACCATTAATATTTGAACAAAAAAATGAAAGAATTAAACAAAACGAAGAAGAAGTAACATTCGGATACAACATAACAAGAGAAGAGGAAAAAATAGATTTTAATAAAACTGCAGAACAAGTTTATAACCAAATAAGAGGATTAAATCCATTCCCATTAGCATACGCAATATTAAATGAAGAAGAAACAAAAATAATAGAAGCAAACATAAACGAAAAAACAATAGGTAAAGTCGGAAAAATCACCGAAATCACAAAAAATAGCATAATAGTAAAATGCAAAGACAAAAGCATAGAAATCACAAAAATAAAGCCTTTTGGGAAAAGAATAATGGAAGTAAAAGATTACCTAAATGGAATAAAAAAAGAAGCATTAATAAATAAGGAGTTTAGATAAAATGATTGATAAATTAAAAGACTATTTCAAGAAAACAAAAAACATGAATGAAACAGAAAAAAAAGACTATGAATATAAGATAAACCTAATAAAACTCGGTGGTTGCATACTATTTATCTTATTAATAATAATATACGTAAATGTTACGCCCAAAAACAACAATAATAATAAAGAACAAAACAACATAAACAATGTTCCAGAAGATACAATAATAAGTGAATTAAACAATATTAAAGACAACTATAAACAGAAAGTAACAATATCAAAAGATTTAGAAGAAATAATTGTTGAGCGAGAAGTCATGGGAGAAAGTGAAGCAGGAAGACAAATAATTGAAGATGAAGAAATAGATTATATATTTTATGGAAATGAATATTACATAATACCTGAGGAAATACCTGTAAAAAAAGATGATAATTTTGACCCATTTTTAGGAAATGACACTACATTTATAGAAGTAGCAAACATTATAGACCTAATTAATTCTAGCAAAGAAAGCGTTGATTTAACAGAAGAAAATTACAAAATAAAAAGGTATAAAATTTCATTAAGTGACTTAATAGTAATTTATAACAATGCCAACAATGCTGAGATAGCCTTAAAAGAAAACAAAGATATCAACTTAAATATAAATTATAATGAGAATATAGAATCAATTGAAATAGACCTAACAGAACTATTCAATCTTATACATGAAGAAAATTACAAACAAGTTATTTACAAAATAGAATATAGTGATATTGAAAAAATAGAATTAGATGGAATCGATGAACTTATAAAAACAGCAGAGTAAAAATAAACACTAGTTTTGTCAGAAATAATGCAAAAAATAAAATTATACGTTATATTATCATTGGTGATCTAAAATAAATAATATTAACATGATTTATAACGAAATTCAAAACAGCATAAAAGAGGCAATAATAAAACTAGAAAGCAGCAAAATAAACATAAAATAATGCTGCTTTTTAATTTGACAAACTATGTAATATTTTGTAAAATTAAAATGAGAAAAGGGGCATTAAGTATGTTAGAAGAAAAAATATATTTAACGGCAAAAGATATCCTTGAAAAAGAATTTAAAATTGATACGAGAGGATATAGACCTCAAGAAGTAGACAAATTTTTAGACATAATAATAAGTGATTACACAGAATATAACAAAATAATAAAAAGATTAGAGACAGAATTAAGAACCATTATGACTGAAAATGAAAGACTAAAAAAAGAGGTTAGAGAACTACGTTCACAAATCGAAATGGCAAGTAACGCTAAAGGTGTTACAAATGTAGACATATTGAAAAGATTAAGTGAATTAGAAAAAATAGTTTACGGAGAATAAAATAACTTAGGCAAACGCTGCATATAATTTATGTAGAGGAAAGTCCATACTCGCACAGACCTGAAATGGCTGTAGTGTTCGTGCTAAAGAAAAAAATAACTTTAGGTAGCTTAAAGCTAACGGCTCTGAAATAATCAAGAACTGATTAGAGTAAGTATAAAAGTGTCATAGAGACGAGCTATTTAGGAATAAATAGAGTGGAACGTGATAAACCCCGCGAGCGAGAAACCCAAAACATGGTAGGGGAATTTTTACGAAGGAAACAAACGGAGTAAAGAAGTAGAAATACTAGATAAATGTTTGCCACCTATATGGTACAGAATATGGCTTATTAAGATATTTTATTATAAAGGAGATAATATACTTTGAAAGAATTAGGAATAAAATTCAAGGAAAAAAGAGAAGAAATTGGTCTTAAATTAGATGAAGTATCAAAAGATTTAGATATAACAATACCACAACTTGAAAATTTAGAAGAAGGCAACATAAATGCATTTAAAGATATATTTTTTTTAAAAGACTTAATCAAAAAATATACAATATATCTAAATTTAGACGAAGAAGAAGCACTTGAATATTTTAATGATTTTGTATTTGACTACACTTCAAAAATCCCAGTAGAAGAAATTGAAGCAAAAGTCAAAGAGATAAACAGACAAGAAGAAATAGAAACAAGAAAAAAAATAAGTTCACCATACACAGCAAAGAAAGTAATGAGAGCAAAATTAAAACCACTTTATTTATACATAATAATCACAGTAATATTAGTAACAATAACGTTACTAATAATGAATTCAATAATAAATACAAAAAAAGAACTAAGTCACAAAAATTATGAAGCAGTCAAAGGAGAATTACTATGAATTTGCCAAATAAAATAACAGTAACTAGATTAATATTATCATTAATAATTTTAATAATACTAATAGTGCCCTTAAACGATTTTGGAATTAATTTTCCAAAAGTATTAGTCGGCGGGAAAGTATTAGTGGATTTTAAATACATTATATCTGGAATTTTATTTATAATAGCATCATGCACAGATTTTATTGATGGATATATTGCAAGAAAATATAATTTAGTAACAGATTTTGGAAAAGTTATGGATGCAATAGCCGATAAAGTTTTAGTGAATGGTGTATTAATAATTTTAAGCGCTACCGGATTTATAAGTGTAATAGTTCCAGTTATAATAATATCAAGAGACACAATTGTAGACTCGATAAAAATGGTCGTTGGTAATAAATCTGGTGCTGTAGGTGCTAGTGTAACAGGTAAAATAAAAACAATATTTATGATGATAGGAGTTTCATTAATGTTATTTTATAATTTGCCATTTGAATTATGGAATTTAAGAATAGCTGATTTACTTATTTTAACTGCAACAGTACTATCAGTAGTAAGTGGAATAGAATATTATGTTAAAAACAAAAAATTTCTTTTTGAAAAATAAAATATACAAATAATAAGCCTTATAACTAAGGTTTTTTAATTTTTAAAACAATAATTTTACAGAAAATCAAAAATATAAAACAAATGTTTGCAAAAAGTGTTGACAAGACAAAAATAAATCGATACAATTATAATGTAAGAAGGAGGATAACTTGTGAACAAGAACACGAACGATAAAGATAAAGCCTTAGCACAAGTATTGTTAGATATAGAAAAACAATTTGGAAAAGGTGCAATAATGAAATTAGGAGAAGGGGGATTAAAAAATATTGATGTTGTATCATCAGGTAGTTTAAAGTTAGATTTAGCTTTAGGCGTAGGAGGATATCCTAAAGGAAGAATAGTAGAAATATATGGACCAGAATCAAGCGGTAAAACAACGTTTGCTTTACACGCAATAGCAGAAGTTCAAAAAACTGGTGGAAAAGCTGCATTTATCGATGCAGAACATGCATTAGATCCGGTGTACGCGAAAAAATTAGGAGTAAATATTAACGATTTATTGTTGAGTCAACCAGATACAGGAGAACAAGCTTTAGAAATATGTGAAGCACTAGTAAAAAGTGAAGCAATATCTATAATAGTTATAGATTCAGTTGCTGCATTAGTACCACAAGCAGAAATTGAAGGAGAAATGGGAGATTCACATGTCGGGTTGCAAGCTAGGCTAATGTCTCAAGCTTTAAGAAAATTATCAGGCGCAATCAACAAAACAAATACCATATGCATATTTATAAATCAATTAAGAGAAAAAGTAGGAGTTATGTTTGGAAATCCAGAAACAACACCAGGCGGTAGAGCATTAAAATTTTATAGTTCAATAAGATTAGATGTTAGAAGAGCAGAGCAAATTAAAGTTGGATCTGATATACTAGGAAATAGAACAGTAATTAAAGTCGTAAAGAATAAAGTTGCACCACCATTTAAAACAGCAGAAGTAGAAATTATGTATGGTGAAGGTGTAAGTCGTGAAGGAGAAATCGTTGATATTGCGAGCGACATTGATTTAATAGAAAAAAGTGGAGCATGGTATTCATATAATGGCGAAAAAATAGGCCAAGGAAAGGAAAATGTTAAAGCCCTACTAAAAGGTAATCCCAAGTTAAAAGAGGAATTAGAACAAAAAATTAGAGAACATTTTGAAATAAAAAAGGATAACGACGCTGATACAACTGAATGAAAAAAATTGACAAAGTTTAAATTAAACATTACAATAGAATTAGAAGAATTAATAGAATCTTCTAATTTTTAATAGTAATGGAGGAAAAAATGGAAAATATTTTATACTCCATTTTGCTAACAATAGTTGGATTATCTTTTGGTATAATTATAATGTTAATTATAAATAAACTAAAACTTGTAAAATCACAAAAAGACGCTGATAAATTAATTGAAACTGCAAAAAAGGAAGCAGAAAAAATAAAGAGGGATAATGTTCTTGATATAAAAGAAGAAACATATAAACTTAAACAAGAGGCAGAGAACGAAATTAAAGAAAAGAAAAAAGAAATTACAGAATTAAATGAACTAATACAAAGTAGAGAAAAAAGTCTTAATAAAAGAGACGAAATGATACAAGAACGTGAAAAAACTTTAGATCAAAAAGATAAAGATTTATTAGTAAGACAAAAAGAAATTCAAGAAAAAGACGCAAAAATGGAGTCAATATTAAAAGAACAAGTAGAACTACTTGAAAAAATATCAGGATACAGTAAAGAAAAAGCAAAAGAATTAATTATGAAACGTGTTGAAGAAGACATGTCAAAAGAAATTACAGTTTTCATAAAAGAAAAAGAAAATGAAGCAAAATTAGAAGCTGACAGAAAAGCAAAAGAATATCTAGTAAGCAGTATGCAAAGATACGCTAATGACGTTACAAATGAGCAAACAGTTTCAACAATTGAATTACCTTCAGATGAAATGAAGGGTAGAATTATCGGAAGAGAAGGAAGGAACATAAGAACCATAGAAGCAATTACCGGAGTTGACTTAATCATTGATGACACACCTGAAGTAATTGTACTATCAAGCTTCGATCCTTTACGAAGAGAAATTGCTAAAACAACATTAGAAGCATTAATAAAAGATGGAAGAATTCATCCGGCAAGGATTGAAGAATTATATGACAAAGTTTGTGAGGACTACAAAACTATCATAAAAGAAAAAGGTGAAGAAGCATTATTTGAATTAAACTTAACTAAAATTGCACCAGAAATAGTTGAACTATTAGGTAAATTGCATTTTAGAACAAGTTACGGACAAAATGCCTTAAAACATTCTATAGAAGTTGGACATCTAGCAGGAATACTAGCAAGTGAATTGGGAGAAAACGTAGCTTTAGCGAAGCGTGCCGGATTGCTACATGATTTAGGAAAAGCTATAGATTTTGAGGTTGAAGGAAGTCATGTTGAATTAGGCGCAGAAATTGCCAAAAAATATGGCGAAGATGCTACTGTAATTAATGCTATTGAGTCACATCATGATGACAAGCCAAAACTAAGTGTTATAGCAGAATTAGTGCAAATAGCTGATGCTTTATCCGCAGCAAGACCAGGAGCAAGAAATGACAGTTTAGAAAACTATATCAAGAGGTTAGAAGAACTAGAAGAAATAGGTAATGAGTTTCCTGGTGTTGAAAAAACATACGCTATGCAAGCTGGTAGGGAATTGCGTGTAATAGTTAAACCAGATGAAATAGATGATTTAACAAGTTACAAAATGGCAAGAGACATAAAAGACAAAATAGAAGAAAAATTGCAATATCCTGGAACCATTAAAGTGGTAGTTATTAGAGAAACGAGAGCTGAAGAAGTAGCAAAATAATAAATATATTTAAACACTATGCATATAATTCATTAGGGGGAAGTTTAAATTGAAATCGCTATATATAAATATAAATGTAAACGATTATGAGTTGATAGTTCATATAATTAGTAATCAATACGGATTTATTCCAGAAATTATATCGGTTAATGGTGATACTGCAACCATTAAAATACCTCTGCAAAGTGATAAAAAAAACACATTGAAATTTTATTTAAAACCAAAACAAGTATAAAAATTTATAAGAATAGAAAAGCACTTTTAAAAAGTGCTTTTTTGAATAAAAAATTTAATATATATTAATAAATGTATTTTAATACTATTTAGACAATAATACTAATTAGTTTTTTTAGTTTCTAAAATCATTGGCATAATTATTGGACGTCTACCTGTTAATTCAATTATATATGAATTAATTTCAAGAATAATTCTATTTTTCAAATCAACATAATTAAAGGTATCCTTATTTAGTTCATTCAGTGCTATTTGTTTAACTTTTTTTTGAATATCACTAATTAAATTTTGATTTTCATTTACCACTACAAATCCCCTAGTAGTAACATTCGGATCAAGTGATAATTGCCTTAATTCATTATCTATATTTAATATAATTATAAGAACACCATCAGTTGACATAATTTTTCTATCTTTAATTATAGAAGCCCCAATATTACCAATTCTTTTCCCATCTACATAAATATCATTAATAGGTATTGAATCTTTTAAATAAACCTTATCTTTACTCAAAGCAATTCTATCCCCATTTTTTAACACAAAAGTATTTTTCTTATCAACAGAACATAATGCCCCAATTTCCGCATGCTTTTTTAACATTCTATATTCTCCATGAATAGGAATAAAGTATTCAGGTTTAATTAATCTAATAATCAATTTCAATTCATCCTGTTTGCCATGACCACTAGTATGTATATCTGCCTCACTAGAATTAGTATAAACTTTTGCACCTTTCAAATATAATTTGTTTATAACCCTATTAATACTTAACGCATTACCAGGTATTGGACTAGACGAAAAAATAATAGTATCATCCGGCAACAGCCTAACATTATTATCAATACCATTTGCAATTCTAGATAAAGCAGCCAAAGGCTCACCTTGACTACCAGTACACAAAATACAAACTTCACTAGGATTCATCCTATTTGCCTCATCACTAGTCACAAAAATATTATCATCAGCAATAAATCCACATGATTTAGCAATTTCTATACTATTTACCATGCTTCTACCAAAAACCGCAATTTTACGATTATTATCCTTACAAGTCTGAATAATATGAGCAACCCTGTAAATATTACTTGCAAAAGTAGCCAAAATAATTCTACCAGTACTTCTAGCAAATAAATCACCTAAAGCCTCATCAACAGCTGATTCACTCAATGAAAATCCTGGAACCAAAGCATTAGTACTATCACTTAGCAACAATCTAACACCCTTTTCGCCCAAAGCAGCCATTTTCTGTAAATTTGCCATTGGACCAATAGGAGTCAAATCAAATTTAAAATCACCGGTAGTAACAATTATCCCATTTGGTGTATGAATTGCCAAACCATAAGAATCCGGAATAGAATGTGTTGTTCTAAAAAATTCAACTTTAAAATGTTTGAATTTAGCGATAACATCTTCATTTATCAATTTAATATTATTATATTTAATATTTCTATCTTCCAACTTATGTTTTATTAAAGCTGCTGCTACATTTGAAGCATAAATAACTGGAATATCTACATCATTTAATAAAAATGGAATTCCACCAATGTGATCTTCATGTCCATGAGTTATAAACAATGCTTTAATTTTACTTTTATTATTCATTAAATATGTATAATCAGCCAAAACATAATCAATGCCTAGTAATTCATCTTTTGGGAACATTACACCAGCATCAATAACAATAAT
Source organism: uncultured Bacilli bacterium (assembly GCA_944358255.1). Classification (GTDB taxonomy): domain Bacteria; phylum Bacillota_I; class Bacilli_A; order RF39; family UBA660; genus CALVVN01. Next base: position 34,641 of record CALVQQ010000005.1, read on the forward strand.
TTCATCATCATGTTCAATAACATACATATTTTTTCCGACTTCACCAAGTCCACCTAACGCAAAAAAAAGCGTTTCAACATCTTTATTCATTTAAAATTCTCCTTTTTCTCAAATAACTAATTTTCAAAACGAAAAATAAAGTAATTATAATTATACTATAATTGTCTTTAAAAGTCCAGCGGAGAGAGTACATTTTTAATTAAGAAAGTTGTAAAATTTGACATCGCCTGATATAATAATCATGGTGAACAAACATGAATTTTTTTAAAAATATAAAAAAAATATTTGATACAAATTCAGATAAAGAAATAAAAAAATATGAAGATGGACTAGCAAAAACAAGAGATGATTTTGTAAATAGATTAAATTTTTTGGGAATAAAATATACTAAAATTGATGATGCCTTATTTGAAGAATTAGAAGAAATATTAATAATGTCTGATATAGGAGTTATGACAGCAATAAACCTAACAGAAAAACTAAAAAAAAGAGTTAAAGAAGAAAAAATAGAAAATTTTGAATACTTAAAAGAAATAATTGTAGATGAGCTACTATTAATATATGTAAATGGAGAGATATTATCAAGCAAAATTAATTTTAATGAAAGTGGAAAAACGGTTGTACTATTTGTGGGTGTAAACGGAGTTGGAAAAACAACAAGCATAGCAAAATTGGCAAAAAAAATGAAAGATAGCGAAAAAACAGTTATGTTAATAGCAGCCGATACTTTCAGAGCTGGAGCCGTAGAACAACTAAAAAGTTGGGCGGAAAAAATAAAAGTTGATTTTTACGGAAAAGAAAATTCTGATCCAGCAAGTGTAGTATACGATGGGTTAAATAAAGCAAAAGAAAAAAATATTGATGTCGTATTAATAGACACTGCAGGAAGACTACACAACAAAGTAAATTTAATGAAGGAATTAGAAAAAATAAACAAAGTTATTTCAGGAATAATACCTGATGCGCCCAACGAAACATTATTAGTAATAGATGCCACGACAGGTCAAAATGCAGTTGAGCAAGCCAAAAGTTTTAAAGAAATTGTCAATTTAACTGGAATAATATTAACAAAATTAGATGGAACAGCAAAAGGTGGAATAGTCTTAGCAGTTAAAGAAGAAACTGGAATACCAGTAAAATTTATAGGTTTAGGGGAAAAAGAAGACGACATGATCCCGTTTGATATAGAAAAATATATTTATGGATTATTTAAGGAATGGAAATAATGAAAGAAAGAGAATATTTAATAGAATTATATATGTTATATGGTAACTTATTAACTGATAAGCAGAAAACTATTTTTAAAAAATACTTTTATGAAGACCTTTCATTATCAGAAATATCTGAAAATATCAATATTAGCAAGAGTTGTATAGGCAAAACAATACAAATTATAGAAAATAAATTATATAATTATGAAAAAAAAGTAAAAATGCATAAAAAAACAAGAGACATATGTAAATTAGTAGATAACCGTAAATTAAATGAAAAAATTAAAAAAATAATAAGTGGATAACTATTGTCCACTTATTTTTGAAACTAACTTATGTGTCAATTGTTCTTCTTCTAATAAACTTGCGTAAGCTTCTTGACTTAAAAAAGATTGCAACTCCTCGACAGAAAACTCGCCTGATTGAATAAGTCCAAAAAACGTGCTTATATTTACATCATCAAAATAATGTGCTGAAGCATTTTCATAATCCCCTTTTAATAACAATTCATAAGTAAATAAGTCCTTACTCAAAGATAAAATATTGTCAAAATGTTGTAATTTATAACTTGCCTTATACCTATCAGAAAGAAATAAAAAATAATATAAAATTCTTGATTTAGCATCATCAGTAACTAATTTTAATTGAGAACTCATTAAATCATGCTTGCAATAAACATCTAACATATGATTTTTATAACGTGGGACAGGATTTAAAGGTCTTAATATTGACTCTTTAGGTTTAGAAAAAAGGCCACCCACTGTATTAATTTTTGAAATTGGTACTACAAAATCACTTGTATCCCAAGTTGGATAATCCCTACTAGTAATTTCATAGAATAGTGGTTGATTGTTTGGATTACTAACATAATCCTTTTTTAAGTCTTCTAGTGACTTCAAGTTTGGCTTTAATTCGTAACTTTTAAGAACCCCATCTCTCATGCAATATAACTTTCGTTCACTCATTTAATCAAATCTCCTTAACAAAATTTATGTCAATTATAATAACATAAATTTATAAAAAAATCCACATATTTGTATAAAAAATTTATAAATTATCAATAGCGTGATATAATGATTTTGAAAGGTGATATAGATGTTTGAATCATTTGGAGAAAGAATAGATAATGTAATAAGTAAAATAAAGGGTACAGGAAAAATTACTGAAGAAAACATTGGAGAAATTACAAGAGAAATCAGAATTGCGTTATTAGAAGCTGATGTAAACTATAAAATAGTTAGTGAATTCATAAGCAACGTAAAAGAAAAAGCATTAGGCGAAGAAGTCAGAAAAAGTTTAAAACCAAGTGAACTATTTATAAAAATATTAAGAGACGAATTAATAGATTTATTAGGAAAAGAAGAAGTGCCACTAGTAATAGACAAAAATCCTACTATAGTATTAATGGCCGGATTACAAGGAAGTGGTAAAACTACAACAGTAGGAAAATTAGGAAATTTAGTAAGAAAAAAATACGGAAAAAAACCATTATTTGTAGCATGCGATGTATATAGGCCTGCTGCAATAGACCAATTAAAAACACTAGGAAAAAGTTTAAATATACCAGTTTATGAAGAAGGAAATAATAGCCCAGTAGAAATTGCTAAAAATAGCATACAATACGCAAAAGAAAATAATTATGATTACATACTAATAGACACAGCTGGTCGCCTGCATGTAGACGAAAACTTAATGGAAGAATTAGTAAATATAAAAAACGAAATAAACCCAGATGAAATCTTATTGATAATTGATGCTATGATGGGGCAAGATGCCATAAATGTAATTACTGGATTTAACGAAAAATTACCATTAACTGGCTGCATTTTAACCAAAATGGATGGTGACACAAAAGGTGGTGTTGCTTTATCATTAAGACATCTTACAAATGTTCCAATAAAACTCATTGGAGATTCAGAAAAATTAGATGGACTAAGCGAATTTGTTCCAACGAGAATGGCCGATAGAATTTTAGGGATGGGGGACATTGTATCCATAGCAGAAAAAGCAAGTGAGATAATTGACGAAGAAGAGGCACTTAACACGGCAAAAAAATTAAAAAAAGGTAATTTTGACTTAGAAGACTTTTTAACAAATATGAAACAAATAAAAAAATTAGGCCCACTTGAGAATATAATAAAAATGTTGCCTGGAGCAAGAAAAATGGGATTAAATAACATAAACATTGATCCAAAACAACTAGCTAGAGTTGAAGCAATTATTTTATCAATGACGCCAGAAGAAAGACGAAAGCCTGAAATTTTAAAAGCAAGCAGAAAACAAAGAATAGCCAAAGGAAGCGGAACAAGTGTTGAAGAAGTAAACAGACTACTTAAACAATTTGAACAAATGAAAATAATGATGAAACAATTTAGCAATAACAATTTTAAAATGCCATTTTAATATAAATAATACAAACAAAATAATACTTTTCACATAAACTATAAGTGAAAAGGAGTGAGTTAAGTGTTTAATTCAAATTATGGTATGTATAGTGGATACGAAGTAGAAAAAGAGAAAGAAACAAAAACAGAATATAAAAATGTGACTAGCACAGACATGTATTCATCATCTGCTTTTTCTTCAGAATCAATTCCTGGCGTAATGTGTCCACCAATTTATGAATGTCCGCAAGAAAGGCAAATTCATAGACAAATAATACATGAAGTACCACATGTATGTCCTATAAATACAAGAATAATTAATCATCATATTTATAGACATACTTATAGTCCTTGTTATACTTGTTGCGAAGAAAATGAAATATGCAACGTAAATGAAGGATGTTGTGGCAACTTTTAAAGGCTTTTAAGCCTTTTTTTATGATTATCTAAGTTTTGTCAAATTTTAAATTTTATGATATTATAAACACGACAAAAAGAACTGAGTTTCCTCAATTT
>CALVQQ010000006.1 GCA_944358255.1 uncultured Bacilli bacterium
AAAAATTAGATGAAAAATAAACAATATTATGAAATTGTAATATTGTTTTATTTTTGGTATTATATATTTGGTGAATTTGATATGGATTTAGAGTTTAAAGTGCTAAAAAAAGATAGTAAAACTAAAGCTAGGTTAGGTGAATATAAGACTAAATGGGGTACTCATAAAACTCCTATGTTTATGCCTGTTGGTACTCAAGCTACTGTTAAGACTCTTAGTTCGGATGATATAATTAGTGTTAAAGCTGATACTATTTTATGCAATACTTATCATTTGTGGCTTAGACCTGGTGAAGATGTAGTTTATATGGATGGTGGTTTGCATGAATTTATGAATTATAAAAATGGACCTATATTAACTGATTCTGGTGGTTATCAAGTCTTTAGTCTAGCTGATAAAAAAGATATATGTGAAGAAGGAGTTTATTTTAAAAGTCATTTGTCTGGTGAGCGTTTATTTCTTAATCCAGAAAAAAGTATTGAGGTACAAAATAAACTTGCTTCAGATATTGCTATGAGTTTTGATGAATGTCCTCCTTATCCTTGTACTCATGAATATATGGAAAATAGTATTAATAGAACTCTTAGATGGGCTAAAAGAGGAAAGGACGCACATAAAAAAAGTGATACTCAAGCATTATTTGGAATTGTCCAAGGCGGAGAATTTGAAGATTTGAGACGCGAAAGTGCAATTAAAACTGTGGAAATGGATTTTGATGGTTATAGTATTGGTGGAGTAAGTGTTGGTGAAAGTAAAGAAATTATGTATAAAGCAATAGATTACGCTATACCATATTTGCCTGAAAATAAACTTAGGTATTTAATGGGAGTAGGTGACCCAATAGATTTAATTGAAGGTGTGATGCGTGGCGTTGATATATTTGATTGTGTTAGCCCGACTAGGCTTGCTAGACACGGAAATGCTTATACTAGACATGGTAAAATAAATTTAAGAAATAATAAATATAAAACTGATTTTACGGCTATTGAGGAAGATTGTGACTGTTATGCTTGTAAAAATCATACTAAAGCTTACATACGCCATTTAATTACAAGTGATGAAACATTGGGAGCGAGACTTTTATCAATACATAATATAAGGTTTTTAACAAAACTTATTGAAGATATTAGATCTAATATTGAAACAGATACTCTTGTTGAATTTAGAGATGAATTTAAATTAAAATATTATGGAGATAAAAATGAATAAAAAGAAAATTGCACTAATTATAACTCTTATTGGTTTAATAATAATTATTTGTGTTGCAACCGTTTTAAATATATTAAGAGAAGAAAAAGAAAAAAAATATAATTATGAAATTGATAGAATTGTCAGTACTTTTAAAACTTGTATTAAAGAAAATAAATGTGAAAAAGAAAATACAACATTAAAAGTGTTGTATGAAAAAATGGATGTAGAAGAATTTATTAATCCATATACCAGTGAACCTTTTGATGAAAATTCATATATAGTTATAAGTACATATGAATTTATAGATAAGTAAAATTTTAACTTATCTTTTTTTATGATTTATTCCAAATATTCCTCCTGTTATACTAGAAAGCATTAATATAAAATAATATAGTAGACTAATTAATGATAATTTAGAAAATATTAGTGATAATATAATTAGAAAAAATATATTTATAGTTCCCATTAATGCACCTATTAAATATCCTTTTTGCTCGCTATGTTTTGCAAGATAATATCCACTAAAAAGTGACACGATGATAAGAACGATAAATGATATTATATAAACTGATTTGTACCCAATTACATCAAAATAATTAAGAGTTGAAGTTAAAACAAGTATTATTAATAAAGAAACAATAAAATATAAAAAACCTTTTAAAATGTATTTATAATTTGGCATTTATTTAACCTTCTTTCTATATTAATTGTATTTATTGTTTAAAAAAATATGATTGTTCTCATAATAGTTATAGGTGATTTTATGGAACTATTTATTGTAATATATAGAACTATCTTTTTCTACTTATTTATTTTGATTATATTTAGAGTAATGGGTAAAAGGGAAGTGGGACAACTTAGTATTCAAGACTTAGTTGTAAGTATTTTAATTGCTGAATTAGTTGCTATAAGTATAGAAGAAATAGAGGAAAGTTTATGGTTTACTGTTATTCCTATTATGATTTTAGTTGTTTTTGAATTGATTGCTGCTTTTATGTCTTTAAAGTTTAATAAGTTTAGAAATATAATGGAAGGTAAACCAGCACTTATAATTAATCAAGGTAAAATTAATTTTAAGGAAATGGTAAAACAAAGATATACTCTTGATGATTTATTAGTCCATCTTCGTAGTAAGGATATAAAAAGTATAAATGATGTTGAATATGCTATACTTGAGAATAACGGTAATTTGAGTGTATTTAAATATAATTTTTTAAGAATGAAAAGCGAGAATCCGTTTCCTTTAATTTTAGATGGTATAATTCAACATGATACTTTAAGATATTTAAAAAAAGATGACAAATGGCTTAAAGAATTGATTAGAAAAGAAAATACATCTATTGATGAGATATTTTATGCATTTTATAAAAATCAAAAAGCATATATTATAAAAAAAAGTGATTTGGTAAGGTTCTAATATAGAACTTTTTTTATTGTCTTTATATAACATAATGTACTGAATAATAAACTAACTATAATTGATATGATAAGTGAATACATTCCGATTTTAAAGAAAGACGTGATAAAAATAATTAAAAGCTTAATAACTGAACTTCCTATTGTTATATACATACTTTCTTTAGATTTATCTAGTGCCTGTAATGAATTTGATAATGGCATATCTATAAAATACATTAACATGAATGGGGCTAATACTTTTATGTAATTTACTCCTAAATTTGTGTTATAAATTAAATTTAAAAAATAGTTTGGAAAAAGATATATTATAATTGTAGATACTAATCCAATAAGTAGACTCAATGAAACGATTTGTTTAATTCTTGTTATACATTTTTTCTTATTTCCAATGTAAAAATACTTTGATAGTTCTGGTATTAATGCTGTAGAAATTGATTGAGTAAAAAACTGTGGAATAAGTAGTAAACCTAGTACATAACCATTTATAATTCCATATTCAGTTAAGATAAAATTTTTTGAATATCCAACATATAATAAAACATTCGTTAAAATTATTGGTTCAAAAAAGTGTGCTAAACTACCTACAACTTTACTTGAAGTCGATGGAACACTTATATTTAATACATCTTTTATATCTCTTTTATTTGGTTTTATATCTTCTTTTTGTATTTTTACTCCTTTTGGAAGGCCAAGAAGCATTACTACAACTGAAAAGCTTTCACTTAATATATTTACTAATATTATTACTGATATTGTTAGTTCAACGCTTATTTCTATACATTTTGGAATACATATTATTAAAATTGCAAGTCTTAAGATTTGTTCACTTATATTTGATAAAATATATGGAAGCATTCTTTGTTTACCCCAAAAATATCCTTTAATTATACTTGAAAGGCCAATAAATGGTAATGTAAAACCAATACATATTATTGGATAAATAAGTCTCCCTTCTTTTAAAAATATTGTTGCAAGTGGTCTTGATATTATAAATAATATTATAATTGTTATAATGTTAAATAATAATGATACTGGTATGATTGAAAAAATAACTTTTTTGCTGCTTCGTTTTGGTATTGCAACTAATTTACTTATTGCAATCGGAAAAGATAATGTTGCAATTACAATAAATAATGAAAAAGTAGGCATTAATAAACTATATAAGCCTAAGCCTTCGGTACCTAAATATCTTGAAATAATTATTCTTAAAATAAATCCTAAAAATTTTGATAAAAAGCCCCCAGTTAATAAAATAAATGTTGAAGCAAAAAATTTGTTTTTAAATAACTTTTTAATCATATTTAAATATATGAGAAAATACATAAAAAAATTTACTTATATTTTGATGAGTGTTATAATAAAAGAAATTTAGGAGTGATTTTTATGATACAAAAGCCTAAGGGAACTATTGATTTATTTGGTGAAAAGGGGAAGATTTTTAATAACATTGAGATGTATACTCATGATTTTATGAAACTTAATAATTTTGAGTATGTAAAAGTTCCTACTTTTGAATCAAGTAATTTGTATAAAAGGGGTGTAGGTGAGAGTACCGATATCGTTAATAAGGAAACTTATGATTTTGTAGATAAAGGCGGAAGAGAAATGACTCTTAGACCTGAATTTACGGCTGGCATTGTTAGAAGTTATATTGAAAATAAAGAGTATTCTTATAATAGACTTAAAAAATATTATTATTTTGGTTCTTGCTTTAGATATGAAAGACCACAAAACGGAAGATTTAGAGAATTTACTCAGTTTGGTGTTGAAGTTATTGGGGCTAAAAATGCTCGTTTAGATGCGGATATAATTTATATGGCTTATAAGTATTTAGAAGGTATTGGTATTAAAAATTTAAAAGTCAAGATTAATACTTTGGGTGATAACGAGAGTAGAAATAAATATAAAGAGATTTTAAAAGAATATATTAGTAAGGATTATGACAATTTGTGTGATTTGTGTAAAGATAGATTTGATAGAAATCCTCTACGTATTTTAGATTGTAAATATGATGGAAGTAGGGATTACATAAAAAATGCGCCAAAGACAATTGATTATTTAAATGAAGATAGTATAAACTATTTTAATAGTGTTAAAGATAGTTTGAATGAGTTAGGAATTGATTATGAAGTTGATACTACATTAGTGAGAGGTCTTGATTATTATACTCATACTGTTTTTGAAATAATTTCTTCCGATGAAAGATTAGGTTTAGCTAGTACTATATGCGGTGGTGGAAGATATGATAATTTAGTTCGTATGTTAGATGGGCCAGATACTGCTGCTATTGGTTTTGCTATCGGAATTGAAAGAATAATAACTGTTTTAGAAAGCGATGAAGAGTTTAAGATAGAAAATGATATTGATATTTATGTGATGAATTTAACGAATGATGCGTTTGCTTATAAATTAAATAATGATTTGAGAAGCAATGGGTACGTATCTGAAATATGTTATGAAAACAAAAATATGAAACAACAATGGAAAATAGTTGACGAATTAAATCCTAGTTTTGTCGTTATAATTGGAGAAGATGAGATTGCTAGTGGTTATGTAACTATTAAAGATAATAAGACAAAAGAACAAATAAATGTTAAAAATGAAGATATAATTGAATACTTTAATACTTATTATTAGGAGGATATATGAAAAAAATAAGTAATACTCAGTTCAACGTAAAAAATGTTGGCGAAACGGTTGAACTTTATGGCTGGGCGAGTAAGATAAGAAAACTTGGTAATTTGATTTTTATTGATTTAAGAGATAGATCAGGAATTATACAATTAGTTGTAAATAGTGATAATGCTAATTACGAAAAGGCTTTAGAAATAAAAAATGAGTATGTTTTAAAAGTAAATGGAACTATTGTTAAAAGAAGTAACCCTAATACTGAAATTCCTACTGGTGAAATTGAAATAGATGTTACTAATCTTGAAATTTTAAATACATCTATGCCTTTGCCTTTTGATATTAAAAGTGATAATGTTAGTGAAGAATTAAGATTAAAATATAGATATTTAGATTTAAGAAAAGAAGAGTTACAAAGTTATTTAATTACTAGACACAAAATAACTCAAAGTGTAAGAAAATATCTAGATAATTTAGGTTTTGTTGAAGTTGAAACACCTATATTAACTGCTACTAGCCCTGAAGGTGCTAGAGACTATTTGGTTCCCTCTAGAATACAAAAAGGAACGTTCTATGCTTTACCACAATCTCCTCAGTTATTCAAACAATTATTGATGGTTGCTGGTTTTGAAAAATATTACCAAATTGCAAGATGTTTTAGAGATGAAGATTTAAGAGCTGATAGACAACCTGAGTTTACTCAAATAGATATTGAAATGTCTTTTGTAAATGAAGAAGATATCTTTGGAGTGGTTGAAGGAATGTTTAAAGAGGTAATGAAAAATGTTAAAAATATTGATTTGGAAATTCCTTTTAGAAGAATGACTTATGCTGATGCTATTAATAATTATGGTACTGATAAACCTGATACTAGATTTGATATGTTAATTAGTGATATAACTAATATTTTACATGAAAATAAATTGTCTTTGTTACAAAAAGATTTTATAGGTGCGATTGTTGCTAAAAAAAGTGATGCAATGTTTTCTAGAAAAAAAGTTGATGAGTTAGCTATTGACTTAAAAAATTATAAAATCGATAATTTATTCTTCGTTAAATATAATAATGAATTTACAGGTAATATTGCGAATTCTTTGTCTGATAATGAAAAAGATAGTATTAAGAATTATCTTGGATTAGAGGATGGCGATATTGTATTTATTATTGCAGGTGATAAGAATAGGGTTTTACAGGCTTTAGGTGCATTAAGAATAAATGTGGCAAGATATTTAGATATTATTCCTAAAGATAAATTTAATTTTCTATGGATTACGGATTTTCCTATGTTTGAATGGAGTGAAGAAGAAAATAGATACGTGTCTGCCCATCATCCGTTTACAATGCCTAAAGATGTTAATGCTTTAGATGATCCAGAAAATTGTTATGCTAGAAGTTATGATATTGTTTTAAATGGTTATGAACTAGCAAGTGGAAGTATAAGAATTCATGATAAAAATATTCAAAGTAAAGTTTTTGAAAAATTAGGTATAAGCGAAGAAGAAGCTCAAAGAAAATTTGGCTATTTGTTAGAAGCATTTAAGTATGGTGCTCCTCCTCATGGTGGTATTGCTCCAGGACTTGATAGAATTACAATGATTCTTTGTGGTACTGATAATATTAAAGATGTTGTTGCGTTTCCTAAAACACAAAGTGCTTCTTGTTTGATGACTAATGCTCCAAGTAAAGCTAATGATAAGCAATTAAAAGAGTTGGGTATAAAATTTTAAGTGGATTTTATGTTAGATTGTAGTTGTGCTGTGCTAATGCAAGGGTAGTTAGAGAAGATAAAATTCATTTTATTCCCGTTCATGTTTGTATTGGTAAATATGATAGAAAAAATAATTTGTTTTATGATTACATTTCTAATTCAGTAATATTTAATATTTCAAATAGTGCCTAATATAATAGTTGGGAAATTTTTTAAAAAATGTTTTTTATAAAATTTTTGATAATTATAAACGAATAGAACTTTTAGTTTGTTTGAAGTGATGAAGATGGAATAAAATTAGAGTAAAGAAAAGGGGGGAAAAAATATGAAAGAAGTGCAGCAGAAGGTAGAAAATAGCATTATAAAAAAATATAGAAAAGAAATATGGCGTAATTTTGTTAAGGCTGTTCAAGAATTTAATTTGATAGAAGATGGTGACAAAATTGCTGTTTGTATTAGTGGTGGTAAAGATTCTTTTTTGCTAGCAAAATGTATGGAAGAGTTACAGAAACATGGCAAAATTAGTTTTGAACTTTGCTATATTTTGATGAATCCAGGATATAGAGAAAAACATTTGGATTTAATACATCAAAATGCAACTAAACTTAATTTAAAGTTACATATATTTAATAGCAATATTTTTGACCAGATAGATGGCGAAAAAGATATATGTTATTTATGTGCAAGAAAAAGAAGAGGGGCTTTATATAGTGAAGCTATGAAATTAGGTTGTAATAAGATTGCTTTAGGGCACCATTTTGATGATGTTATTGAAACAGTACTTATGTCTATGATTTATAATGGCGAATTTAAAACTATGATGCCAATTTTATCATCAGTTAATTTTAAGCCTATTAAACTTATTAGACCTCTTTATTACGTTAGAGAAAAAGATATAATATCATGGGTAAACTATAATAATTTAACTTTCCTCGATTGCGCATGCAAGGTAACTGAAAAGAATATGGGCAAAAGGAATGAAATGAAAAAGCTAATAACTGAATTAAATGAGTTATATAAAGGCGCGGACGTTAATATTATGAATAGTACTAAGAATGTTAATTTAAATACTATTATTAGTTATTATAGTAAAAAAGAATAATGTAAAGATTTTACGCTTTAAGTATATTTTTTATAAATATATGGTATAATAAAATTACCTGAAGATAATGATTGTCGTAACAAATAAACCGACTATTTAATTTTCTTGGGAGCATAATTAATGTGCTGTGTTGAATGCTTAGTTTACTAAGAATCCTAATGGCATTATGTTGCTTACCACCTCGTCTACGGCGAGATTTATTTAAACGGCAGTCGTATCTTTGGGCTTTTTTATGATTTGGAGTACGTATGAATTTAGATAGATTAGAAAGTCTTATTGGAAAAGAAAATTTAAATAAATTACAAAATATTAAAATTGCTATTGTAGGTATTGGTGGAGTGGGTGGCTATGTTTTAGAAGGACTCGTTAGATCTGGAGTTATGAATATTACTTTAATTGATGGTGATAAAATTGACCCTACAAACTTAAATAGGCAAATAATATCCACATCAAACAATATAGGTGAACTTAAGGTTAATGAAGCTGCTAAAAGAGTGATACAAATTAATCCTAATGTAATTGTAAATAAATTTTCTATTTTTTTAACTAAGGAAAATATACAAGAAATTATAGATAATGATTTTGATTACGTTATTGATGCTTGTGATGATGTTGCTGCAAAAATTGAACTTATAAAGTTTTGTTATAAAAATAATATTAAAATTATTTCGTCTATGGGTACAGCAAAAAAATTAGATGGTAATAAATTTAAAATTGATACTTTGAATAATACAAAATATTGTCCTTTAGCGAAGAAAATTAGGAAGAGTTTATCACTAGATGAACAAAAATATACTACTGTTGTTTATAGTGAAGAAGTACAAAAAGATATTAATGTCTTAGGCTCAATATCTTATGTCCCAGCTATAGCTGGCTTATTAATTTGTAATGCAATTATTAATGATATAATAAAAATAGAAAATTAAATTTCTATTTATTGTTTTCAGTTATCTTTTTGTGGTAATTATTTAATTCGGTTTCATATTTATTATCTCCAGGAATATAATAAATACTATTTTTTATGTTGTCTGGAAGATATTGTTGATTTACCCAGTGATTTGGGTAATTATGTGGATATTTATAATCTTTACTTGTAGTTGTTATATGTCTTGGAACTCTGCCAATTCCTCCTTTATTTAACTCGTTTCTAGCATTATTCATAGCAGTTTCAACTGAATTACTTTTTGGACTTAAAGCCATATCTATAACTACACAGGCAAGTGGTTTATATAATTCAGGCAAACCTAATCTTTCACTTGCTTCTATAGCCGATAAAACTCTTGATGGTAAACTTGGATTAGCTAAACCTATGTCTTCGTATGCAATGACAAGCATTCTTCTATATAAGATATCAAAGTCTCCAACTTCAATTAATCTTGCTAGATAATGTAATGCTGCATTTACGTCACTTCCTCTGATACTTTTTTGAAATGCACTGATAACATCATAATACCCATCTTCATTTTTATCATAATAGAATTTGGAGTTCGAATTTACTTCTTCAATTTGATCTATAGAAAATTCTGGACCAAAACTATAATAACAAAATTCTACTAAATTATAAGCACTTCTTAAATCACCATTTGAAATATGTGCAATATGTTTTATTGTTTTTTCATCAATGTTTAAATCTTTATAAACTTTTTTAATGTTTTTTATTGCTAGAACTATGTCTTCTTCTTCAATATTTTTGAGTTCAATTAGTTCACATCTACTTCTAATCGCAGGGTTTATACTATGAAAAGGGTTAGATGAAGTTAAACCAATCAAAATTATTAAACCACTTTCAATGTAACTTAGCAAAAGATCTTGTTTGTCTTTATTCATTCTATGTATCTCATCTACAATAAGTACTAGTTCACCATACATCTTTGCTTCTTCAAATACAACTTCAAAATCTTTTTTACTGTTAATTGTCGCATTTAACATTCTATATCTAAAACCTAGATCGTTTATTAAACATAATGCAATAGTGGTTTTTCCAATGCCACTTTTTCCATATAAAATTATGTTAAATAATTTCTTGTTTTTTACTAAATTACTTAACATTTTTCCTTCGCCAATCAAATGTTTTTGGCCTATAACATCTTTTAATGTCTTTGGTCTTAATTCATTTTGTAGTAGTTCCATATAATCTCCTTAAATATATTTTAACATAAAAACGTAAACATAAAAACAGTCAAATTTGATAAAAACAAGCATTTGTGTTATATTTAAGTAGGGTAGATATGAGTAAAGAGATAATTGATTTTTTAGATTACTTAAGAATTGAAAGAAAAATGAGTAATAATACTGTTGAAAGTTATATGTATACTTTAAATAAACTTGAAAAAGAATCTAAAAAAGATTTGATTTTATCTAGTAAAAGTGATTTGAAAAATATTTTGATTGATAATAAAAAATCAGAAAAAGCAAAAAGTTTAAATCATGAAATAACTATTATAAGGAAGTTTTTTGCTTATTATAATAAAGAAAGTGTTGTGAAGGATATTGATTTACTCAAGTTGGAAAAAGCTTTGCCTAAATATTTGACAAAGGAAGAAGTTGAAAGGCTTTTAAATATTCCTTTAATAACTCCTTTGGATTATAGAAATAAGGCTATGCTTGAATTAATTTATGCCACCGGTCTTAGAGTTAGTGAATTAGTTAATTTAAAAGTAAATGATATTGATTTTGAAATGTGTACTTTAAGAGTTTTAGGTAAGGGAAATAAAGAAAGAATTGTACCGATTGGTTCTGTGGCACTAAAATATAATAAAATTTATATTGAAGAGTATAGGTCAAAAATACTAAAAAATAATATAATTGATGAGATTTATCCCAATAATTTTGGTAGAAAAATGACTAGGAATGGTTTTAATTATATATTAAATGAATTAAAGAAAAAATGTGATATTAAAGCCTATTTAACTCCTCATGTTTTGAGGCATAGTTTTGCAACTCATCTTCTTATAGGTGGTGCTGATTTAAGAAGTATTCAGTTGTTACTTGGTCACGAAAATATAAATACTACAAATATTTATACTCATATTGTAAATCGTGAATTAAAGGATAATTATATTGCATTTCATAGTAGAAGTAAGAAAGGAAAATAGTTTATGTACGATAGGATTTTTTTAATAGTTTTAGATAGTTTGGGTGTTGGAGCGACTGCTGATGCTGTAAAGTATGGTGATGAAGGAGCCAATACTCTCGGTCATATTATTGAAAAGGGTAATTATAATTTAAATGTTTTGGAAAAATTAGGTTTTTTAAATTTAGTTGGTGTGAATAAAGAACGTACGATTGGTTACAGAACTATAATGAAACCTAAGAATTTGGCAAAGGATACATTAAATGGACATTATGAGATGATGGGATTGATTGAAGAAAAGCCTTTTCAAACTTATCCTGATGGTTTTCCTTTGGAATTAATTAGTGAAGTGCAACACGCGGTTGGTAGAGAAGTAATTGGTAATATTGTAGCTTCTGGTACGGAAATAATTGAAGAATTAGGTGAAATGCATATGAAAACTGGAGCAATTATTATTTATACTTCTGCTGATTCTGTTCTTCAGGTTGCAGCACATGAGTCTATTGTTCCTGTTCAGGAATTATACAATATTTGTAAAAAAATTAGTGAAATTGTCTTAACTGATAAATATAAGATAGGTAGGGTAATAGCAAGACCATTTATTGGCAAGCCTGGAGAATTTGTGAGAACTCCTAAAAGAAAAGATTTTACTGTTGTTCCGAAAGAAAATTACCTTGATTTGTTATTTAGAAATAGGGTTGAAGTATTGGCTTTAGGTAAAATAGGAGATATATTTGCTAATAAAAGCATTACTACATCTATTAAAACATCTAATAATATAGATGGGCTAATGAAGTTAATTGATGTTGCTAAAAGTGATTTTAAAGGACTTTGTTTTTTAAATTTAAATGATTTTGATACATTATATGGTCATAGAAGGGATAGAGATGGTTATTTAAGGGCATTAGAAGAACTTAATTATTATTTGCCTATTTTCTTAAATAGATTAAAACCAACAGATTTGGTTATTTTTACTGCTGACCATGGTAATGATCCTACATATACTGGTACTGATCATACTAGAGAAAATGTCCCTATGATAGCTTATAGTACTAGTATGAAATCGAGTGGTGAACTTGAGCCTAGAGATACTTTCGCAGATATAGGGGCAACTATTATTGATAATTTTAATATTGAAGATACATTAAAAACTGGAGTTAGTTTTTTAGAATTATTGCATTAAAAAAGAGACATTAACCCGTCTCTTATAAAATGACTATTTACATGAATTTTTACTACTGTTTCTAGAACTATTCCTACTTGAGTTTCTAGAACTATTTCTACTACTATTTCTAGAAGAATTTCTGCTAGTATTTCTACTAGTGTTTCTACTTGTATTTCTAGAACTATTTCTGCTATTAGCCATTATTTTATCACCACCTGTTATTATTATTGTCATTAACTTTTTAATAATACTTAAATAACTTTTTATTTTATGGAAATAATTGGGTTATAATTGGGTTATATTTGTATATAATAATTAATTATTGTATAATTGGTATTATAGGATGGTAAAATTATGAAAGAAATATATCAAAAAACTATTGAAGAACTTTACTTAGAGTTTAATTCTTCATATAAAGGATTGAATTCATCAAAATATAAGAAATTGATAAAAAAATATGGTAAAAACGTTTTAGTGGAACAAAATAAAAAGACAAAATTAGAATTGTTTATTAAGCAATTTAAGAATATTATGATAATTCTTTTATTGGTTGTTGGTTTTTTGTCGCTTATTTATTCTATTATTAATAAAAGTGATTTTTTAGAACCTATAGTTATTCTTGGAACGTCTATAATTAATTGTTTTATGGGTTTTTTGCAAGAGTCTAAGGCGGAAGACGCTATTGGAAAATTGAAAAAGTATACTACAAATTATGTTTCTGTTAAAAGAAATAATAAGTTTAAGAAAATAGACGCTAAGAATCTTGTAGTAGGGGATATTATCTTATTAGAGGCTGGTGATAAAGTTCCTGCTGATGCTAGAATTATTGAGAGTTACTATGCTAAAACTGATGAATCTATTTTAACTGGTGAAAGTTTAAATGTTGATAAAAATAACGATGTTATTTTAAAAAAAGTATCGATTTCTGAAAGAACTAATATGGTTTTTAGCGGTACTATTTTAGTTGCTGGAAAGGTTCAAGCAATTGTTATTGCAACTGGTATGAATACTGAACTTGGCAAAATCGCAAAAGTTATTGATACTGATGAGGAACCTCTTACACCATTACAACTAAAAGTTGAGAAGATTAGTAAGTTTATTACTATTATTGCTAGTATTTTGGTTACTTTTGTTTTAATTTATGGTTTAATAAATAATTATACAATTTTAAATATTGTTATGTTGTGCGTTTCTATGATAGTTGCAAGTGTTCCTGAATGTTTGCCTATCGCAATTACTGCCACATTATCTATTGGTGTAAGCGAGATGGCTAAGAAAAAATCGATTGTAAGAAATTTGGCGGCGATTGAAACACTTGGTGCTACAGATGTTATTTGTACTGATAAAACAGGAACTATTACAGAAAATAAGTTGGAAGTTATTGATGTATTTTGTTTTAATTCTACTAAATCTTTAAAAGAAAATATGGTTTTAGTTCAGATTATGAATGTGTGTAATAGTGCTCATAAAAATGATGAAAATGTATATTATGGTGATTCTGTAGATGTTGCAATTAAAAATTATTTAAATAAATTTGGGTTTGATAATTTGAATTTTGATGTTATTCATGAATTACCTTTTGATTCTAATAGAAAAATGATGAGTGTCGTTTGTAATATTAGTGATAAAACTTTTATTTATACTAAAGGTAGTTTTGAATCACTTTTAAAAAAATCAACTTATGCTTTAATTAATGATAAAGTTGTTAAATTAGATAAGAATGTAAAAGAAAAATATGCTGAAGCAGAGAAGATTATGGCTAGTAATGGTTTAAAAGTGTTGGCTTTTGCATATAAGGAGTTACCTGATACTAAAGATTATTTTAATGAAGAAAACGAACTGATTTTAGTAGGATTAATTGGCTTAAAAGATCCTGTTAGAGAAAATATTGCTCTTGCGATAAATACTTGTAAAAAAGCTAAAATTAGACCAATTATGCTTACCGGTGACAATTTAGAAACTGCTATTAGTATTGCTAAAGAAGTAGGTATATGTAAAAGCGAGAAAGAATGCATTAACGCTTCTCAATTGGATCATTTAAGTGATGATGAACTTATAAAGTATGTTAATGATTATTCTGTTTTTGCTAGAGTAAGTCCTGAACATAAATTAAAAATTGTTAAAGTTTTGCAAAGTGAAGGCAAAGTGGTTGCCATGACTGGAGATGGCGTTAATGATGCTCCTGCGATTAAGCTTGCTAATGTTGGTATTGGAATGGGGAAGAGTGGTACAGATGTTACAAAAGATGTTTCAGACATAATTTTACTAGATGATAGTTATAATACTATTACAACTGCCGTGAGTGAGGGAAGAAGAATTTATGATAATGTTATTACAAATATTTTGTATAATTTATCAAGTAATTTTACTGAAATTGTTATTATTTTAATTGGAATGCTAACTGGAAATACTATTATATCAGCTATTCATGTTTTGTATATTGACTTGATTGCTGATACTATTCCTTCAATTACATTGGCTTTTGAAAGTGCTTCTAAGAATATTATGGATAGAAAGCCAAATGGTTTAAATAAAAGGATTTTCACTAAGTATTTTACTGCTTTTTTGGTTATGTCCGTAATTTTGGAAGCTGGAATTAGTTTAATTGTTTATTATCATTTTACTCAGTATGGTAAAGATATAGCTCAAACTCTTGCTTTATTAAGTGTAGTTATTAATGAGTTTGTTTTTGTATATAATTGTAGAAGTTTAAAAGAGCAGATTTACAAAAAAGGCATATTTTCTAATAAATATTTAAATATTGGTGTTTTAGCATTAATGATAGTTCAAATTCTAGTGTTTTTTACTCCTATTGGTAAATTGTTTGGGTTAGTTGTAATAAATTGGTCTCAATTTTTCTATGTTATTGTAATTAATATTATTTCTTTTGTTGTTATAGAACTTTTAAAACCTTTTATAGTAAAAAAATTTAGTGATGAATAGTTAACAAAAAGTTCAATTTAAATATTATAAATTTAATATGGTAGTGTAATTATTTTGTTTAAGTTAAATAATATTAAATATGAGAGAATTTATTGCATTAATAATAACTACTATAGCTGGATTGTCTACCGTATTGGGCGGTTGTATTGTATTTTTTAAGATAAAGAATAGGGAGAAATTTATTTCTTTTTGCTTGAGCTTTTCTTTGAGTGTTATGATTACTATTTCAGTTATTGATTTAGTTCCCTCTTCTTTTATTGAATTAAATAATAGTTTTAGTTTACTAAAAAGTATTTTTATAACTATTTTATTATTTGTAGTAGGGGCTATTTTGGTTAATATTTTAGATAGAAATATAAAGGTTAGTAAAAGTAAAAATTCTAATTTGTATAAATTAGGTATTTTAAATATGATTGCTTTAATGTTGCATAATTTTCCAGAAGGTATCGCTACGTTTATGACTTCCTATAGTGATTTGAGTATTGGTATAAGCCTTAGTTTAGCTATTATGATGCATAATATACCTGAAGGGATTAGCATAGCTGTTCCACTCTACTATTCTACGGGTAAAAAGGGGAGGGGTATACTTTATACGTTTATCTCTGCTTTAGCTGAACCTTTAGGGGCTATAGTAGCATTTCTTTTTTTGAAACAATATATAAATATGCTTACAATAAGTTATGTATTAATAATAGTTGCTGGAATTATGATAACAATTTCTATAAATGAATTGTTTCCAGAAGCTATTAAATATAAAGAAAGTAAGCAAATTAAGTTGGGTATGTTGCTTGGAGTAGTGGTAATATTAATAAATCATTTTTTGTTTTAGATGCAACTTAACATAATATATATTATCGGAAGTTATAAAAAACAAAAAAAAGGTTATTTATTTACCACTTTTCTTGTTTCAATCTCAGCTATTTTATTTAAAACTTCTTGAGCATTTTCACTTGTTAATGACGTATAACCCAGTTCTCTTAATGCCTGTAGTTTTATAGTATTTATTTGTTGAGTACGACTTAAAGCTTCTTCTTTTTTACTTTCAATTTCTTGCACAAATCTATCATGTGATGCAATTAATTTGCTTTTAGTTGCCCCGCCATTATTATATAAATTCATAGCTGTAAATACTATACTTTCTAAAATAAATTGTGAGTTCTCATCAAACTTATATTCATTTGGATCTGTAAATCCTAAAGTTTTACTTAAATATGCAAATATGTATTTAATTTCAGGTATATTATCAATTGATTGCAATACATGGTACAAATATAAAAATTCATAATACGTATCTTTATTTTTTTCATCACTAAATTTTTCTTTAATTAAGAAAATAAGATCATTTATTAATACATGTTCCTCTTTTGATAAATCACTCATATTAAAATAAATATCAGTATTATCCGAACTTCTATTTGCCGCATCCAACCTTGTTTCAATATCTTCCATTAACTCAGCAGTAACTTTTAATTTTTCCAAACCTTCATCAGGTTTTTCTTCATCAATGCCTAATAATTTACAAATAAGAATTCTTTTTTCACTTGGCCAATTATCAATACTATTTAATTCCAAATAATTATATACCATTTGTCTAGATACTCCTAAATATTTAGCCAATTTAACTTTAGAAACTCCTGCTTCTTGTAATAATTCACTTAATTTTTTCATTATCCTCTAACCTCTTTACTATATTAATTATAAAACACTTGACAAATAACTGTCAAGTGTAAATTTACATTACTATAGATACCAAAGTTTTTCTCCGTTTTTCCTTACTTCTTTAATAATTCCACCGCCAATACATTCATTACCAAGATATACAACACACGCTTGCCCTGGGGTCACTGCTTTTGCAGAACTATATTTTACTATTATTTCGTTGCCATTAATATACTCAATTCTTATCGGTACATCCTCTCCCCTATATCTAAATTTACAAGTTGCAAATGTAGGTTTTTCACTACTTATATAATTCATTTCTTCTATAACTGCTTCATCACTCATAAGATATTTATTATCTTCTCCATATGCAACATATAATATGTTTTTCTCAACATTTTTACCGCACACATAATGTCTTTTATCATCGCCGCTTAAGCCAACATTTCTTCTTTGACCAATTGTGTAATTCATTAAACCACTATGTTTACCAACTACTTTGTTAGTTTCAACATCGATAATATCTCCTTCTTTTCCTTTTATATAATTTTGAACAAATTTCTGATAATGCCTTTCTCCAATAAAACATATTCCTGTACTATCTTTTTTAGTTGCAACATTTAATCCTATTTCTTGTGCAATTTTTCTAACTTCTGGTTTAGTTAAATGGCCTATTGGAAATAAAATATCTTTAAAATTATCAACTTTTACTTGTGATAAAAAATATGTTTGGTCTTTATTTAAATCAACTGCACGCAATAATTTATTACCTTCTTTTCTTGCATAATGCCCCGTAGCTATTTTATCACCACCTAATTTTTTAGCTTCTTTTAAAAACAGGTCAAATTTTATATATTTATTACACATAATATCGGGATTAGGAGTTCTGCCCTTTTCTAATTCTTTTAAAAAATATGTAAAAACGTAATCCCAATATTCTTTAATAAAATCTACTCTGTACAGTGGTATACCTAAAATGTCACATGCATTTTTAGCGTCTATAAAATCTTGCTCTTGCGGACATATATCTTCTGTCATTCCTTCTGGATCATTATTTATATTACTATCCCAATTTTTCATGAATAGTCCTACCACATCATATCCTTCTTTTATAAGTAGGTATGCTGCAACAGCACTATCTACTCCACCACTTATTCCAACCACAACTTTCATAAGTCAAATCACCTAACAAAAGTATAGCATATTTAGAAAAAAATACCTAATATAAAGTGATTTAAATAAATTTCTAATATACTACTTAATAATAACACTACTAGAAATGATATATACAAAATAAACACTTTTTTACAAAAAATTCTCAAATTTATTGTATCGTTATTATATATGGATCTCATTATTTTGTAACTTATTGATACCATTATTATTGAGAAAAGTATAAAAACCACTATGTTTATTATTTCATGTGGAAATGTAAATATTAAACTATATATAAAACCTTTTATGCCAAATATCATTATAAAACTACTCATTAAAAAGCCTGTTAAAAATCCCTTATAAAAAATAACAAAAAATATAATTGGTGTAAATATAATTGTAATTGAAGATACCCAAATTATCGTTAAATATAGTAAGTTATTCTTAAAACTATTTAAAATTGAATTTAAAGTGTTACTAGAACTACTTACTAAACTCAAATATTCTTCTATTTCTGATTTTATAATAAGTTTGTCCACTTCACTAATAAAAAATAAAAATATTATTCCAAAAACTATTCCAATTAAAAATGTTACAATTACTGGTAAATTAAATTTTTTATTAATTATTTTTTTCATACTTAATTATATTTATCTATTTAAAAACTATGCAAAATATATTATAATTATTTTGGTGATTATATGAAAAAGAAAACTAAAAAGAAATTATTACGAGTATGTACTTGGGGTTTTGTTTTACTTTTAACTCTTGGAATGTTATCAAGTATTATAATGTTATTATTTTTATAAAAAAAATAGTTTTAAAATCCAAACTATTTTTTTATTACTATTTTTTTATTCCTCCAAAACGTCTATCCCTTTTGTTATATACTTTTAAAGCAATATCAAATTCTTTTTCATCAAAATCTGGAAAATATACTTTCGGAAAATACATTTCAGCATAAGCTATTTGGTATAACATAAAGTTGCTTACTCTTACTTCCCCACTAGTTCTAATCATAAAATCAATTGGTGGCAAATCTTGAAATAAGTAATGGTTAAAACTTTCTGTGTTTATGTCTTCAATACTTATGTTTTTATTTATTACATCATTAACTATTTTTTTAGTGGCTTCTACTATTTCGCTTTGCCCGCCGTAATTTAATAGTATATTAAATGTTCCGCCGTTGTTGTTTTTTGTCATTTCACTAATTTCTTGCATACTTTCCCAAACGTCACTTCTTAAAGGCTCTCTTAATCCAGAAAATACTACTTTTATATTTTTTTTCATAAAATAGTCTTTTTCTTCTTTAAATTTGCTAACAAATAAATTCATCAAATAATCTACTTCTTCTACATCTCTTTTAAAATTTTCTGTTGAGAATGCATATACTGATAAATATTTTACTCCCTTATTTAATATATGCACTGCTAACTTTTTTAATGTTTTGTATCCTGCACTATGTCCAGCACTTCTTTTAAGCCCTCGTTCAGTTGCCCATCTACCATTTCCATCCATTATTATTCCTACATGGTTTGGTATTTTATATTCGTTACTCATAATAATCTCCTTTGCCTATGTATTATATCATAATAATATCATATTTATATATATATTGTATAATGTTTTACACATTAAAAAAGGCTAATTTTCGCCTTCTTCTAACATTGTTCTAATAAATATTGCATAACCTTTTGTAACATCATCTACTACTACGTGAGTTACCGCACCTATTATTTTATTATTTTGTATTATAGGGCTTCCGCTCATTCCTTGTACTACGCCTCCGGTTTCTTCAAGCAATTTTTCATCGGTAATTTTAAAGCTTATTGCTTTAGAAGTATCTATGCTTCTTTCTTCTTTTTTTGTAATTTCTATTTCATATTTTTCTTTGTCCTCTCCATCTATTGTAGTATATATATATGCTTTTCCTATTTCTATTTCATCAAAGGCTGCAACCTTTAATGGTTCAGTATTTGGCATATTCACTTCATAACTACCGAATATTCCTTTTTTTGTGTTTTCAACAATAGTTCCTAATGTACTTTTAAAATCAATTGTTGCATTTTTACTTCCTACAGTTCCATTAGCACTTCTATCTACGCTATTTACATAGCTTTCATAAATGTTACCTGATCTTACTTCTACTATATTATTTGTCTCATTCATAGTTATTTCATGTCCTAAAGCTCCATAGATTTTAGTCACTGGATCTATATATGTAAGAGTTCCTACTCCGTTTATTTTTTCTTTAATGTATAATCCAGTTTTAAATACACTTCCTTCTTTTATAATGTTTAAATATGTTTCAATTGTTTTACCATTTCGCTCTATTGTTATGTTTATTTTTTCATCTTTGATGTTTGAAGATATCGTTTTAGTCATTTCATCGATAGAAGTTACTTCACTCCCTTCTATTTTTGTAATTATATCTCCTACTTTAAGTGTTTCTTTTCCAATATATTTATCATCGACTTTATAAAAACCTACTACTGTTAAACCTTTAGAATTTATAGTTATTCCGATGTTTTCTCCACCAGGTATTATATATTCTGAATAAGCAAGTAGTTCTAATGGCATAATTATGGCTAATAGAAGTGATATCATAATTTTTTTCATTAATTTAACACCTCACTATTAATATTTACAATAAAAAAACTAATACTTTGGAAATTTAAGTATTAGTAATTTTTGCCATTTTTTGTTTTAATAGATTATTTATTTTCATTACATGACTTAATATTAAGTTATTTTATTGCTTCATATTTTGTATTTTTAATAAATGCATCAAAAAGGAAATAAATGTAAAAAATAATAACGGAAAAGACATTAACTATATTTATCCAATATTTTTTTTAATGTTTCATTTTCAATATAGTAATAATCTTCTATTATATTTTCATTCTTATTATCTTCATTCACAAACCTAGCATAACAATACTTTTCACTATTGCTAATCGTAACATATATATTAACTGATGTAATCAAAATTTTTTCTTCATCATATAGATGCACCCATAATAGACTTTTTTTCCATGTAATATCTTCGCTAATTTTTGTTTTGTCATGAATAAGGGTGTTTATTATTTCGTTTATATCTCCGTTATCATTTATGAAAATAGTACTATCTTCTGTCTCTAATACTATATGTGCGGTGTTCTTTAATTCTTGCTGCATTGTCTCATTAATAACTGTCCCAATGTCCGTTTCAATTTAATATATATTCTCATTTTTATTGCAACAAGTTAAAATTATACTAATTATTAATAGCAATACAAACTTTGCTTTCATTGCATTCTCCTCTAGGTTATTATAATAAGTTTCTAATGTAAAGTCTTTAGTACTTTAACAAAAAGTTCAGGTTTGATGGTAATTGAAATTTAATAATTAAATTAAAACAAGGATTTTCCCTTGCTTTACATTTATTCTACTTTTTGAAAATATTATTACATTTAATTTATTGAAACAACATATATGTTTTTATCCTTTTTATTTTCCAATATTAATGTATTGTTTCCAGTCGATATATAAAAAGGCATATAATCATTAGCATTTATATTAAATTTTTTTATATAAGCATTTTTTGTTGTAGAAAATATAGTAAATGATTTATTACTATTTATAACAAAATCATCATTAATATTTAATAATCTAGAGATTTTATATCCATTAGCATTAGTTATATTTATCACGTTATTTTTTTTGGAAATATTGATGATTTTGCCTTTTAAATCAGTGTCTTTTGATATCTGAGTTATAAAATAAGCTTCATTACCAATTTGAACTTCAGATATTTGCCAATTATCTAAATCTTCATTTGTATAAATAGTTTTTGTTTTATTTGTTGAAAGATTTAAAATTTTTATTTTTTCATCATCATAGTATGATACTTCACAATAACTTAATTCATTGTTGTAAACTTTGAATGTATAAGTTGCTTGACATGAAAATGTTCCAGTCTTTTCTGAATGACTTCCAGAATTTTCAACTAATATTTTTAGTTCGTCATTTTCTAATAAACTAATTTGAAATGTACTTTTTATTATTTCCGTTTCATTTACAATTTCGTCATTTACTGTATAAACATACACTTTATCTGTTATTTGATCAATTGCAAATATTGGCGCATCTAATGGAGAAGATACTTTTCCATTTTTTATTACAATTTTATTTTCAAAGTTTAAATCTGATTTTATTAAAGACCATTCATATACGTTATCTTCAAATTTTTCTTTTAATTCAACATAGTATATGTAATTATCAGTTATATATATATCCCAAATTCGTGAGTCTGCGAGATAATTATAGTAGTTAAAAGTTTTGGTTTCAATGTTATAACTCCATACACCTTTAGTTAATAAAGTAATATTCATTAATTCCTTTGATATATATGTTCCATAAAGTATATTTTTATGGATATATTCTGGATTTATGTCGTATTCTCCATATTTTAATAATTCTTCATATATTATAGTTTTTTCAGCGTTAATATTTTCAACTGCTAGTTCATCTTCTAAAGTGTAATAGTCAACTGTTGTTTCGTTGATTTTTGGCTCTTCATTGTCTGTTTTTTTGTTTACATTTAATTCATAAACAGTAAATATTAATATTCCTATTATTGCAATTATAGCTATAATTAATATGATATATATATTTATTTTTTTACTTCTCATTATATTAAATTTTTCCTTTCTAACATATTTTGAAGTAATATGCCAATCTTCCTCATCTTGTTTTTAAACTTCTATATTTACTATCACCTCCATTATATCACTTACTGCTAATTAAATCTATTGGTTTCATTTTTGATATTTTTAATAAAGGTATAACAAATGAAATAATTGTGAGACACATTAATACTATAAATAAAACATAAATTGTATCAATTCTAAACATTACTGGTTTAATATGGATAAATAAATTTGAAGAGATAATATTATTAACAATTAATACTGAAAAATAGCTGATTACATTAGAAATAACAAATGCAAATAGACCAACTATAAATATTTCTAAATAAAATATTTTATAAATATCACTTGTTTTAGCGCCTAGTGCTCTTAATATTCCTATTTCTCTTTTATTATTACTGATACTATTTAGTGCAAAGTATAAGAATAAAATTATTGAAAATATTAATGCAAAAATTGAAAAATAAAATGCAATTTTTGAAATTTTATCTACAACTTTATTAACACTATCAATAGTTTCAGTAAATAATGTTTTAATTTTGTATTTATCTTCATTTTCAAATTTGTCTAAAATTGTTTCTATTTCATTTTTATTATATGCATCAAAATACATTGAAATTATTTCAACATTATCACGCATATATTCGTTAAAAACAGAATCTTTGGAAAAATAATTATAAATTTCTTCGTTAGAATAACCAACAATTATAAAATCGTTGTAAGTTTTAGTTGTATCATTTTGTGTTCTTAAATATAAATCATTGACTTCTACTGAAATAGTTTTACCAATTAAACCTTTTTCATTTATAAAATTTTGAGTAAATTCTTCTATCAGTTTATTAGTATCCAAAGGTGAAATTTCTTCAGGGTATTCATAAACATATTCAGGATTTATTTCAAGTTGTTTTTCTATTTCTAAAATTTGCTGTTCTCTTTCCTTTACTTTTAAATCATATTCGTTTTTCTTTTCAGCTATATACTCTAATAATTTATTAGAATACTCATTATCATATAGTTCATCTAACATTCCAGTACCCAGTACTAGTTCATTATCTGCTAAACTATTTATTTTTTTTATTTCATTTCCATTATAGATAGTTATCTCTTTATATAATAAAGCCGTATTAGAAGTTGGATAAAATCTATTAGAATTAAAAACATAAGCAATTTTATAAAAGTCATTTGACATCACAAAATTTTCCTGTAAATTTAAACTTTCAAAAAAATTATCATTTACAATTACTTCTGATAGTTTTGATGTGTATTTTGTCTTAAATTCGTTAAATAATTCGCTAGGTTTTATTTGAATATCATCATACAAAGTATTTTTTAAACTTTCATATTTAGACATATCTTCATCAATAATACCTACTATGTTTAAATAACTACTTCCAAAAATTATCTTTACATTAGAAGCAATTAATTCATCATAACTTGTAGGAAAATATTCTTTTTGTATAATGTTTCCATTTTTGTCATTAGTAATTATTAGGATACCATTTTTTATAATATAATCTGCATAGACTTTATTGATTATTATTTCATGACTATTAATTGGCATTCTACCTAATAAATCCAATTCTTTTAATTGTTCTTCATTATAAGTAACAAACAATGTTGTTGAAGTGTCTAGCTGATAATAAGCATAATTATTGGTATCATCATTGTTTGGATTAAAACTATAAGCGTATGAAATTTCTAAATAATTATTATCTTCAACTACCTTATTGATTTCAACCATATCATAATTGATTTTAGATTTAACTTCATTGACTTCACTATTAGTAAATGTTATCACGGGAGATGCTGTTGTAAAATTTTGATCTTTAATAACTTTTGTTATTTCCATACGTGTTTCATTTTGATTAACCATTGTTTGCGCATGTGTTTTATTTATATCATATTTTATTAGTTGAAAAAAGAAAGCAAATGAAGATAATGATAAAGTTATAAGTATTGCTATAACGGCTAATTTTATTTTTTTCTTTTTTAAATTAGCAAATGCTAATGATAATGATTTAATAAAAGATAATTTAGATTTTACTAATAAAAATTTGCTATTGGATGTATAGATATCTTCAGATCTAGCAATAACGTTTGCTATATTACCATCTTTCATCTCAATTATTTTATCTGCATACTTATTAGCATATTCAGTATTATGAGTTACTACTATAACAAGTCTAGTTTTAGAAATAATTTTTAATAATTCAAATATTTGCTCACTGTTAGCACTATCTAGGTTACCAGTTGGTTCATCTGCCAAAATAATATGTGGATTTTTAATTAATGCTCTAGCAATTGCTACTCTTTGTCTTTGACCACCTGATAGTTCACTAATTTTTCTTTTTTCTAAACCACTCAATCCAACCAATGCTAATACATCTTTTATATCTTGGGAATAATTTTTTCTCTTTTGTAAATCTAATGCAAGAGCCACATTTTTACCAACATCATATTTGCTTATTAAATTATACTCTTGAAAAACAAATCCTACATAAGTATTTCTATAATAGTCAATTTCTTTTTGTTTGAACTTATTGATACATTTACTATCAACAACAATTTCTCCTTTATCTGGTTTATCAAGTAAACCAATCAAGTTTAATAATGTAGTTTTTCCACTCCCACTCTCTCCAACAATAAATACTATGCCTTTGTCTGGAAACCTTAATGACACATTTTTTAAAGCTTCAACATTATTTTTTTTATTAATGTTATAAGTTTTATCAACACTTCTTAATTCAATCACAATTTTCCTCCAAAACTAAAATAAATATAGATAATGCCCTACTCTTTCTATGATTCTAAATATATTTTATCATAACTTTTTATATAAAACTATAATAAATATTATTGATTTTAAATATTTTAATTTTTATTGCTTTTTATATATAGTTTAGAAGTAAGAATTGCTAAATAAGGCATATATTCTTTTGTATAAATTATATATATAAAAAACTAATACTTTGTAAATTAAAGTATTAGTTTTGCTTTTTTATTTTCTAATTATAATTGAGTTAAAAAATCTTTCTTGAAATTCTGTAAGTGCTTTTATAGCGTCATCAGAATAATTAATATTTTTTGGAGCTACGATTAATTTATCATCTTCATCGTTAGTTCTATGAATAATAGCAATTACTTTTCCTTCAAATTCTTCAATGGGTTCGTAAACTCCTAATACGTATGCATCTAATTCTTCACCGTCTCCGCTTATAGTATTATGAATATAACCATAATTTAACGTGTAAATAAATCCGTGCTTCGGATGCTTTGAGCCAAGCTTTCTATCAATTTTCACTAGTACGTCCTTGTTTAAATAGTCATTTGAATTTACTTTATCCACTTTTTTCTCCTTAAATTTTATAAATTAATTCTTTTGTTATTCGTTAGTATTGAAATCTTCAAAAGTTCCATCTTCTTTTAATATTTTATTTACTGTTTCTTGTGCATTTTTTAGTTTATCACTACAAAAGTTTACAAGTGTTGTTGCTTCTTTATATT
Organism: uncultured Bacilli bacterium; assembly: GCA_944358255.1. GTDB lineage: Bacteria > Bacillota_I > Bacilli_A > RF39 > UBA660 > CALVVN01. The sequence goes on from CALVQQ010000006.1 coordinate 26,239, forward strand.
TATCTAAACTTTTGTCTAAATCAATTTCTCCACTTTCTAGTTCTCTTATTATGTCTTCTAATTTTAATAATGCACTTTCAAATGTTTCGTTTTCCATCATTTCACTCCTTTTACTTCACTATTTATTATTCCGTCTTTTAAAATTATATCTAAGTTATCACTTATTTTTACATCATTTTTACTTTTTATAATTTTGTCATTTATTTTTATTATTGAATAACCTTTATCTAATATATTAGTTGGATTTAATAATTCTATTTTTGTTTGTGAATTTGTTAGTTCTTTGCTTTTGAATTTAATTATGTTATTCATGGAATTATTTAAATTTTTTTCTAGTCGTTTTATTTTTTCTATATTATAATCAATTTTTTCACTAGGACTTAATCCTTTTATTTTTATTAATAACTGATTTAATTTATTTGTATTATAACTAATTTTATTATTAATTAGTCCATTTAATTTATCAATTAATATGTCGAGTTTTTGTTCTTTTGGTGAATACAAACTTAGTATGTTTTTGAGTATAAAACTATTTGCAGTTGAACTTAATTTTTCATTTGCCCTTTTTAGTTTGTTATTTAATACATTTGTAATTCTGCCTTTATATTCGTTTAAATATCGCATTATTTCGTATTGATCCGGCACTGCCATTAATGCTGCTCCTGTTGGTGTTGGGGCTCTTAAGTCTGCAACAAAGTCACTTATTGTAAAGTCAATTTCATGGCCTACAGCACTGATAATAGGTATCTTACTATTATATATACTTCTTGCTACTATCTCTTCATTAAATGCCCATAAGTCTTCGATTGATCCGCCACCACGTCCTAGTATTATTAGGTCTACGTCTGTTTCGTTAGCTTTTTCTATCATTTTAACTATATTTTCTTTTGCTCCATCTCCTTGTACTAAAGTTGGAAAAATTAATATTTCACATAATGGATATCTTTTGTTAATCGTACTTATAATATCTTTTACTGCTGCTCCTGTTGGTGCTGTGATAACTCCTATTTTTTTAGGTATCCTTGGTAATTTTTGTTTATGTGTTTCATCAAAAAGGCCTTCATTGTTTAATCGCTTTTTTAGTTCTTCAAATAATTGGTATAAGTTTCCTACTCCATCATTAGTCATTTCATTTACATATATTTGATAACTACCACTTGCTTCATATACGTTTACTCTACCTTTTACTTTTACACTCATTCCATCGCTTAATTCAAAAGAAACTTTTGGAGCATAATTAAACATTACACAATTAATTTTACTGTTTTCGTCTTTTAAACTGAAATATAAATGCCCTCTTCCATGAATTTTCAGATTACTTATTTCTCCTTTTACGGTAACATTATTTAAAAATCCATCAATTGTAAAAAGATCTTTTATATATCTGTTGACGTCAGTTACACTTAGAATTTGTTCATTCATCTTTTACCTCTAAGTCATATATTTTGTCAAGTACACTATTTAAAAGACCAGTTACTTTTTCATCACTATATTTTTTGCAAAGTTCTATTCCTTCATTAATGCATACTATATTAGGAGTGTCATAATATAATAATTCATATACACTCATTCTAAAGATTGCCTGGTCAATATTTCCAAGCCTTTTTGTTGTCCAATCTATCATGTATTTGTCTATTAAGTTATCAAGTTCTTTTTCTTTCTCAAGAACTCCATTGACTATTGTATTGACAAATTCATTATCTATCTCAACATTTTCTTTTATAACATCATTTAAATTGAATTTAATGTTATCTTTTCTATAAATATATATTTGATATAAAATTGTCATTATTTTTTCTCTAAGTAATGATCTATTAATTCTCACTATGTACCACCAATTACATTATATATTCAAAAATATAAAACAGCAAGTATTTTAATGTAAGTTATTAAAGGACTATTCAATAAAACATTATGTCTCTTCCAAATACTTTTTACCAGCAATTATTTTGAAACAATTATATTACATATAAGAATATTGAAAAAAAGTGTAATATGCTTGCTGCTAGTACAAAAAGATGAAACATTCCATGCATGTATTTATGTTTTTTCCCGATTCCATAGAAAATCGCACCTATGGTATAAATGATCCCGCCACTTAAAAGTAGCCATAATCCTCTTATATCTAGCGCATTACATAAGGGTTTGATTGCTGCAATAATAACCCAACCCATGAGTAAATACATTATCATTGATATAACTTTAAATTTTTTTATGTCGATGGCATTTAATATTATTCCAATAATTGCTGCACCCCAAACAATTCCAAAAAATATCCAGCCTAAAGCGCCATTTAAAGTGACTAAAGTATATGGAGTGTATGTCCCTGCAATCAATAAATAAATACTACAATGATCTATTATTCTTAATACTTTTTTACCTTTATTGACTTTTAAAGAATGATATATTGTAGACATTGTATATAGTATTATTAAGGTTGAACCATATATTGCTGAAGCTACTACTGCCCATGGGTTTCCGTGAATCGCACTAAAAACTACGGTTAACACCAACGCTGCAACCGATAGTAGACTTCCTATTCCATGAGTAATTCCATTAATAATTTCTTCGCTTAAACTATATTTTGGTATTTCAATTTTATCTAATTTTCCCACTCTTTCCTCACATTTCTAATAAAAACATTTCTAAAGAATTGTTTTCGCATATTTCTCCAGTTTTTTTACTTTTATCTATTTCATATAATTTTTCTAAATAATTTATCAATTCCTTTTTTTTGAATTTTGTCGATTCTTTTATTCCTAGTTGTATTCTATAAGGGTGTTCTTTTAGTATTTCATTAATTTCATATTGATTCTTCCCGTCTTCTAAAAGAACTTTAATTGAAAGAAATAATCTAAATTGGCTTTCAAGTAATCCAATTATTATAAATTCATCAGTTTTACTTTCTAATAGTTCTCTGTATATTCTAAATATTTCATTTTTGTTTTTATCTGATATTGCATTTGTTAATTTATAAATATTGTTTTCTAATGATTTTGGGACTACTATAGTAATATCATCTAATTTTATTTTTTTATCGTGTATTTTATACATTTTTAATTTTTCTAGTTCATTTAATATTGTATCTTTGTTATTTTCGCATCTAATTAATAATTCGTTTAATGCGGCTGATTCTATATCATAGTTTTCTTTATTTAAATTCTCCATAATTATAGAAATTATATTTTTATTATCTTTTTTATTGAATGCAAAAACTTCACAACATTTTTTTAATTCTTTTGTTATTTTTTTTCTTTCATCTAGTTTTTCTTCATTAAGACTAAAAATTATTATTGTTTTTTCATTTGGATTTTTAATATATCTAAGTAATTTATCTATATTTATAGAATCTTTTTCTTTGCTAGTTAAAAATATACAATCACTAATAACTATACATTTTTTGTCATCAAACATGCTAAAATAACAGGCATCTTCTAATATTAAGTCTATGTCAGTTTCTGTGTAATTATATTTAATCACGTTATTTGTATTAATAGTTTCTATGATTTTATTTATTTTTTCTTTTATTTCTACTAAACTATTGCCATATACTAAATACATAAAACCACCTATTTTATTATTATTGTTCTAATATCCCCATTTAAAACTTCTAAATCGTTGAGTTTGTTTTTGTTTATGTCATATACATTGTTACTTGTAATATTTAATGCAACTAAAAGTTCTTTTAATGTTACATATTTTTTTGTTTTTACTAGATATACTAGACCTTTATTATTTATAGTTAAGTATATATATCTGCTTCTCGCTTTTATTTTAAAAATATTATTTAAGTTTACTATTTCTTCTACATTAAAACTTGAATGTTCGATTTTTAATTTTTTAACTAAATCTATATTTAAATATGTGCCTAGATAGTTTAAAAATTCATCTCTTACTGCTTTATCTTTTTTATTTACTACTAAATATATGTGTTTAATGTCATAACCATATGCAATTTTATCTAGTGTCTCTAATATATCATTTGCATATTCTTTTACTAATAAATAATCGCTTTCATCATAATTTTTTTTAAATTTTATTTCTAGTACGATTGGATCCATTTTTGACTTTTCTAATTTATTTTCTTTCAATATATTTCTTATATCGTTTTTACCATAGTCAAAAAATGATTTGCTCTTAACAACTTCTCTTTTTAAATCTCTAAAATCATTTTCTATCGCTATAGCATTTATTAGTTTATTATTTAAATATACATTACTACTTCCTAATATTTTTCCTGATACTGAACTTGTAATCGTTTTTCCATTGTATGTTGAAATTTCTGTACTCACTAAAACATTTCCATCAGCCGGAATTTTTACGCTTTCCTTACTTTCATAAGGTAAATAAACATATTTTGGTTGATCATAATTAAAAATTTTTCTATCTTTTTTCATATACCTATTATACAACAAGTTGTAATTTTTTTAAATAAATTATTTGCTTTTTAAGAAATTGTACAGTGTTAATGCAACTTTCTTTGGCACTATTTTTTCTATATCTTCTAAACTTGCTTCTTTTAGTTTTTTTAATGATCCAAATTCTTTCATTAATTCTTTTTTTCTCACAGACCCTAGCCCTTCAACTTCGTCTAATAAGCTGTTTAAATTGCTTTTGCTTCTAATTGCTCGATGATAATTTATTGTAAATCTGTGTACTTCATCACTTATTCTTGTTAAAAGGAAAAACACATTATCGTTTTTTTCAATATTAATTTCTTTTAATGTATCACCATCTACCAAAGCACATATTTTATGATGTTTATCTTTTTTTAAACCACATACTTTTATTTTTAAATTTAAATCGTATAATACACTTTTAGTTGCATTTATTTGATTAATTGCTCCATCTACTAGTATTAAATCGGGTTTTCTTAAATTATTCATTAGCACTTTAAAATATCTTCTATATATTACTTCTTTCATGCTTCCTACATCGTCGTTACCTTCAAAACTGATTTTAAACTTTCTATAATCTTTTTTTGAGGGTATTCCATCTATAAATGTTACCATTGCTGAAACAGTAAATGTTCCAAATAAGTTTGAGTTATCAAATGCTTCTATTACATGCAAGTTTTTAATTCCAAGAATTTTTCCTAAATTAGTATTTGCATCGTAGTTTCTTTCTTCGTTTCTATATATTAGTTCTATTGACGTTTCAAAGTTTATTTTTGCATTTTCATATGCCATGTCAAATATTCGTTTTTTTGTTCCTTTTTGTACATTTATTACTTTAGTTTCTAGTATTTTCCCTAACATTTCTGTATTGACTACATCTGGAACTATGACTTCTTTAGGCGCGATGTTTTTCTTTGAATAAAAGTCAACTATATAGTATTCAAGTGTTTCTTTTTCGTCGCTTATGATCGGAAGTATTTTGTTATTTCCGCCTACTAATTTACCGTTTCTTAAAAAGAATGATTCAATACTTATGTATCCTTTATCTGTGTAATGGTTAAATATGTCTCTATTTATTCCGTCATTTAATTCAACTTTTTGCTTTTCAAATACTACTTTTATGTAGTCTAGTTCTTTTTTTAATTCAAGTGCTTGCTCATAATTCATGTTTTCTGAGTGTTTGTTAATTTTATCATATAATTTGTTTATTAATATTTCGTCATTGCCATTTAATATTTGTTTTATTTCGTTTAACATTTCAGTTATATCTAAATCTTTGTGTATGCAGTATCCTAAACATTCTTCAATGTGATAATATAAACATTCTTTTTTGGGCATTTTATCACATTTTTTTAATGGGTATAATCTATTTATTAGGTTAACTAATCTTCTTGCTGCATATACGTTTGGATACGGGCCATATAAATCGCTTTTCTTTTTATTTATATTTATTTCTCTTTTTACTATTAATCTTGGATATTTTTCGTTTGTTAGTTCAATGTATGGGTAACTTTTATCATCTTTTAAAAGTATATTATATTTTGGATCGTATTTTTTTATTAAATTTATTTCTAATATAAATGCTTCTAATTCACTGCCTGTAACTATGTATTCAAAGTCTACAATTTCACTAACTAATTTTTTTGTTTTGCCAGTGACTCTGCCAGTAAAATAACTTTTTACACGATTGAATAAGTTTTTTGCTTTTCCAACATATATAACTACTCCTTCGCTATTTTTCATTAAATAACAGCCACTTTTTTTAGGCAATAATTTTAATTTTTCTTTTATCATAAAAATCACTATATAAATTATACATTATTTATTGTTAATTTTAAATAAGTATTATTTTAAATATTTTGCTATTTTTAACTGGATTAATTATAGTTTAAGTGTTAAAATAAAGAATATTTTATTGGAGGAATATATCTATGTTATTTGTTGAAAAAAATTTACCAAAGCCACTTGATGATAAAGAGATTTTAGAATATTTTATTAGATTTCAAAATGGTGATTTAAAATCTAGAGAAATTATTATAAACCATAATATTAAATTAGTATTATATAGAGTTACTGGTAAATTTTCTTCTTATCCATACGATATGGACGAGTTGGTTTCAATTGGATTAATGGGTTTAATAAAAGCAGTAGATACTTTTGATATAAATAAAGAAGTTAAGTTTTCTACCTATGCTATGAAATGTATAGATAATGAGATTTTATTGTTCATACGAAAAAATAAAACACATAAAGAACATGTTAGTTTATCTTCTCCTATTTCTACAAATAAAGATGGTAGTGAATTGTTTCTAAAAGATGTATTATTGACTTCCGATGAAGATTTTGTATCTTCAATTGAAGAAAGAGAATTATGTGAAAAAATGAAAAAAGTAATTGAAAATTTGCCTGATCGTGAAAAGCAAATTATTACTTTATATTTTGGTTTTAATTGTAATCCTCTTACTCAAGAAAAAATTGGTATTCAATTGGGGTTATCTAGGTCACATATTTCAAGAATCATAACCGACACTTTAAAAACAATAAAATTGCAATTAGAAAATAAGGAGTCTGAAAATAAAAGAAGATTAAAAACTATATATGAATATTTTAGTGATTTTTCAAAAGAAGAAATAGACAATATGTTATCACAACTTAATGAAAATGAGAAAGAATTAGTAAGAATGCGCTACGGCGATGATTTAGAACATCCTGTTACTGATCCATCTTGGACTAGAGAAAATAGCTATATCTTTTATCGTTCCTTAGTTCCAAAAATGAAAAGATTACTAAAAAATACGACTAAACCTATTTATAAAAATAGAAAATTGAAAACTATTTATGAATATTTTAGTGATTTTTCAAAAGAAGAAATAGATAATATGTT